>JAHKKL010000209.1 GCA_020027635.1 Gammaproteobacteria bacterium | reverse complement strand
GACCATGAGGTTGTCCTGGCGCTCGTTCAGCAGGGCCTCGTCGGTGAGCGTTCCCGGCGTCACGATGCGCACCACGCGTCGTTCCACCGGCCCCTTGCCGGCGCCGACATCCCCGACCTGTTCACAGATGGCCACCGACTCGCCTTGGCGCACCAGCCGCCCGAGGTACTGCTCGGCGGCGTGCACCGGCACTCCGGCCATGGGGATGGATTCCCCGGCCGATTGCCCGCGCGACGTCAGGGTGATGTCGAGCAGCCGGGCGGCGCGCCGGGCGTCGTCATAGAAGAGTTCATAGAAATCCCCCATGCGATAGAACAGCAGGATGTCCGGGTGTTCGGACTTGATGCTGAGGTACTGCTGCATCATCGGGGTATGGCCGGGGGTGTTCTCACTCATGGCGCGCCAGTCTACCCCATCAAGGGATGTTTGCGCAGTTTGACGCGGGGCTTGTCGCTGGCCAGAATGCAAGCCAGTCGAAAACCCGCCTTTCGGGGATCTCCGGGGAACATGCCCGGCGGCGGTGAAGCCAGCAAGGTGGCGTGAAGGATTGAGGGAAGCTCTTATTAATTCGTCATTGCGAGGAACGAAGTGACGAAGCAATCTCTAAGCAGCCGAAATTAAACCAGGAGATTGCCGCGCTGCGCTCGCAATGACAACTACATTTCAATTAATCAGAGGTTCCTGAGGATTGTAGAGGCATAGACACGATGCGCGCATTGGAAGAACTGGCCGGCAGGGTGGGTGGCCTGCTGCTCGAGCAGAACCGGAAACTGGTGACGGCGGAATCCTGCACCGGCGGCTGGGTGGCCAAGTGCATCACCGACATAGCCGGCAGCTCCGCCTGGTTTGACCGCGGTTTCGTGACCTACAGCAACCGCGCCAAGCGGGACATGCTGGGCGTGGCGGCGACGACGCTGGAGACCCAGGGTGCGGTAAGCGAGGCCACTGTCTGCGAGATGGCACGGGGGGCGCTGGCGCACAGCGCGGCGGACATCGCCGTTGCCATCAGCGGCATCGCGGGCCCCGATGGCGGCTTGCCGGGCAAGCCTGTCGGCACGGTGTGCATTGCCTGGCTCGTCTCGGGTGCCCCACCGTGCGTGGAGACGAGGCAATTTCACGGTGACCGGGAGGCGATTCGCCGCCAGGCGGTCGCCCGGGCGCTCGAGGGGCTACTGGATGTGCTCGGAGCCGGCTGAAGCGACCCGGCGGCTGTTCTTTGCGCTGTGGCCGGACGAGGACGCTCGCGCGGCAATCGCCGCCCTGGCCGCGGAGCAGATTCACCGGCAGGCCAAACGGGTCACGGCGGATAATTTGCATATCACGCTGGCGTTTCCCGGTGCGGTGACGGCCCGTGTGCAGGCGTGTCTGGAAGCGGCCTCCGGCAGTCTCACGGGAGCCCCGTTTGAACTTTCCATCGACCGGTTGGGCTACTGGCCTGGTCCGCGCATCATCTGGGCGGGGTCCTCGCAAACCCCGCCCGAATTGTGGTCTCTGGCCACGTCCCTGCGCGAGGTCATGGCGGCCTGCGGGCTGGAGCCGGAAAACCGGCCCTACCAGGTGCATATCACCCTGGCGCGCAAGGCCACCCGGGCGTTGACCGTCACCCGGGTGGCCCCGATTCCCTGGTCAGTCAGACAGTTCTGTCTGGTGGAGTCGGTCAATGAAGCTGCCGGCGTCAGATATCGGGTGCTTCGCACCTGGACGCTAGAGGGATAGTACCTTCTGTGGGATAATCCCCGCCTCATCAAATACGCGGGTGGCCGACAAGGACGGTCAGACCACGAACCACCGTTGGAGGAGCCAAATGGAAGAGAACAAACGCAAGGCCTTGAGTGCGGCACTGAGCCAGATCGAGAAACAGTTCGGCAAGGGTGCCGTCATGCGCATGGGGGACGTACCCGCCGTGCGCGATGTTGATATCGTATCCACCGGATCGCTGGGACTGGATCTGGCGCTGGGCGTGGGCGGACTGCCGCGCGGTCGCGTCATCGAGATCTACGGTCCGGAATCCTCCGGCAAGACTACGCTTACCCTGCAGGTCATCGCCGAGGCGCAGAAGGCGGGCGGCACGGCGGCGTTCGTCGATGCCGAACATGCACTCGACCCCCTCTACGCCAAGAAGCTGGGTGTCGACGTCGACGAACTGCTGGTTTCCCAGCCCGATACCGGCGAGCAGGCGCTTGAGATCACCGACATGCTGGTGCGTTCCGGTTCGGTGGACGTCGTGGTCGTCGACTCCGTGGCGGCGCTCACGCCCAAGGCCGAGATCGAGGGCGATATGGGCGATTCCCACATGGGGCTGCAGGCGCGCCTCATGTCGCAGGCGCTGCGCAAGCTCACCGCCAACATCAAGCGCTCGAACACCATGGTGATCTTCATCAACCAGATCCGCATGAAGATCGGCGTCATGTTCGGCAACCCCGAGACCACCACCGGCGGTAACGCCCTCAAGTTTTACGCCTCGGTGCGCCTCGATATCCGCCGCACCGGCGCGATCAAGAAGGGGGAGGAAATCATCGGCAACGAAACCCGGGTCAAGGTGGTCAAGAACAAGGTCGCGCCGCCCTTCAGGCAGGCGGAATTCCAGATCCTCTATGGCGAAGGTATCTCCCGCGAGGGCGAGATCATCGACATGGGCGTCAGTCACGGCTATATCGAGAAATCCGGCGCCTGGTACAGCTACAACGGTGAGCGCATCGGTCAGGGCAAGGACAATGTGCGCGAGTTCCTGAAACAGAACCCGGACATCGCCGCCGCGATCGAGGGGCGGATACGCACCGAACTGCTGGGGAAGGCTCCTGCCGCGGTGGCCGAGGAGGAAACCGAAGCTGAAGCCTGAACGGGACGGCGACACCGTTCAGGCGAGATCGACGGCGCTTGACCTGCTCTCGCGCCGCGAGCACAGCGAGCAGGAACTGGCGCGGAAACTGGCTGCCCGTGGCTATGCGGACGAGGCCATCGAGGCAACCGTCGTTGCGCTGGTTGCGCAGGGGCTGCTCAGCAATACCCGCTATGCCGAGTCGTTCATACATTCACGCTTCCAGCGCGGCCAGGGACCGCAAAGAATCCAGGCGGAACTGCGCGAGCGCGGCATCGCCGATGTCCTGATCGACGCCTGCCTGGCTGAATACGGCTCGCGCTGGCAGGAACTGCTCGAGCAGGTGCGGCTGAAAAGGTTCGGTCCGGCGCCACCTGGCAACTTCACGGAGCGCAGCCGCCAGATGCGCTTTCTCCTGCAGCGCGGCTTCACCGCGGAACAGATCGACGCGTTGTTTCGCGCGCGCGACTGACCCGCTCTCACCCGAACGCGGGCAGGTAGCCCCGGGTAGTGCATGCGTGTTCGGGCCTGGTGTGGAGACCGCACGGGGCAAATCCCTGCCAGGCGATGTCTCATCACCGCCCCCGGAACCGGCAGAGTGTCCAGAAAAGTCGCGCCCTTTCGCGCGATGGGTGTTCCAATCAATCCCCAAACCCTTGATAATAAAGCCGGAGAATTTCCCAACCGTTTTCGGGTGACAGGGTTACAAGGATATATGCCGGATGACCAGCAGCGCCGAACTTCGTACCGCCTTCCTGGAATTTTTCAGGGCACGTGACCACGAGGTCGTGCCCTCCAGTTCCCTCGTACCTGTCAATGACCCCACGCTACTGTTCGTCAATGCCGGCATGGTGCAGTTCAAGGACCTCTTTCTCGGCAAGGAGAAACGCGGCTACGTGCGCGCCGCCAGCAGTCAGCGCTGTGTGCGCGCCGGCGGTAAGCATAACGACCTGGAAAACGTCGGCTACACCGCGCGCCATCACACCTTCTTCGAGATGCTGGGCAATTTCAGCTTCGGTGATTACTTCAAGCGCGAGGCCATCGCCTATGCCTGGGAGTTCCTGACCGATGTATTGCGCATTCCGGCGGAGCGGCTGTGGGTGACGGTGTTCGAGAAGGACGATGAGGCGGCGGATATCTGGCTGAAGGAGATAAGGGTCGACCCCGCGCGCTTCAGGCGCATCGGCGCCACGGATAACTTCTGGTCCATGGGTGATACCGGTCCCTGCGGTCCGTGCTCGGAGATCTTCTACGATCATGGACCGTCGGTTCCGGGCGGGCCGCCCGGATCGCCGGATGCCGACGGCGACCGCTATGTCGAGATCTGGAACCTGGTGTTCATGCAGTATGACCGCGACGCCGGCGGCAAGCTCACACCCTTGCCGCGTCCTTCCGTGGATACCGGCATGGGGCTGGAACGCCTGGCGGCGGTGATGCAGGGCGTGCATAACAACTACGACATCGACCTGTTCCGCAGCCTGGTCGGCCGTGCCGCTACGGTTACCGCGACCGGGGATCTTGGGAACAATTCACTCAGGGTGATCGCCGATCACATCCGCTCCTGCGCCTTTCTGGTGGTCGACGGGGTCCGGCCCTCCAACGAGGGGCGCGGCTACGTGCTGCGCCGCATCATCCGCCG
>JAHKKL010000208.1 GCA_020027635.1 Gammaproteobacteria bacterium | reverse complement strand
TGCAAGGTTATTATTTTCATCATCAAGATCCTCAGTAGGTCACTAGGGTGTAATGGAAAATGTCGGGTAACAGGCAAACCTGTCGGCGCTGACCGCACCACCGCTGGAGTCGACGTCCGGGTGCTAATCCCTACCCCACACTCAGGTCGGGGATATTAGCATGATAATTAATCAAATATACATGCACGGGGTGATGGCGTGAGGGTGATCGGTAATCCTCAGCCATGCGGTGGAGTGACAAAGAACGTAATGAAATCATTTAAGTTTTCCCCAGTTACACAGATCCCGCTCATGCACGGACGAGACCCCTAACCAGCATTGCGCGACACGCAGCGGCTGGAATAAGCCACGTCGGCGCCACGGATTCCGCCATCCGGTTCGTATGCAGCGTTTCTGCCATGCCACGTGGTGTACCATGCCGGTGTCCGAATGCGCCCCGGCTTGTATGCTCTTCGTGGTATCAGGTTCGAGTCAGGCGGGAGTTCGCGGATACGTCAGAGAGACCGTCGCGGGTTTGGTGACCCTAGAGTCATCGGCATGTAGTATTTGGCCAATCTTTATGATTAACGGGGTGGCATCAATGCCTGACATACTCCAACAGGAGAATGGCGGGCGGGGTTAACGCCGCCAGGAGTATCAGCATACCTAGCAGGAAGGCACGAATTGTATCTCTCATAGCAGACCCCGGTAATAGCATCGTCACACTCCCATATCCATGCTGGGCATGCGAACTGACGAGTGGAAACGATCGCATGCCGTTATATAAACAACCTAAACAACCTCCAGCGGGAATAGACTCATCCCAGTAAATAGAACCAGATAATCAATACCAGCAGTTGAGGGACAATGATCAGAAGCAGCAATGCAAATGCTGTCCGAAAACAATCCAGCAATTCCTCGCACATCATGTTTTATGCTCAAATTCCATCATGCAGAGGTTGCGGCCAATGACATTGCAGATGACCGACCCGGTTAGAATCAGATCGATGCAGCATACGGCCGATGAACAATCATGCAATCGATATACCAATCAATGGAATTATCTAACTTATTGTATTTATGACAAATCCAGCTTGCCGGGGGAATATCGGTGAAGAAATCACGTCACATGTTGGTGCATCCCTGATCTGACGGTGCGATCAAGGCGCATACTGAGCGTCCCGTGGTGTATGAGTCAACGCGCCACGCAGCGTGATGCGAAACCGAGGTATTTCCGTGGTTGTGATCGAACGGGGTAATCCCCGGGTTGGATGTGACGCCAGCGTCAATGAGGGTGTGGATGCGGACGCTGGTAGCGGCCGGCACCCCGCACCAGTGCTCGCATCCTGGACATATGCACGCCGGTATTTCTGAGCACCAGTTTCTCGATATCCTCTTCGGCGCTCAGTTTGTCGCAATATTCAAATCCGCCGCCGTTGGTGCAGATTTCCACGGCAAGCTTTTCCACACAGAGCGGGAGTTCGGTGTCGCTGCACCCCAGGCAACCGTCCATGTCGGGCTCGCAGGCTAGCAACCCGCCCGGCCAGAGCAGCCATGCGAGTGCACACCCGCCGATCAAACCATAAAACGTTGAATGCATAATACCCATCCGGAAATCCAGGTAGTTCAGATTGCAACAGGGAGGTTGCGATGAATTTTAACGAGTGCACGAACTGCACTGTCACTATCGGCTAGTGCCATGTCGACTTGATGCAGTATAAATGAAAACGGCGGATCGGTAGTCGCTGATATCACTGCGTGCCAGATGATGACGGCGGCAATGCGCCATACCGCTCGTGACCTCACCAAGTTGCTAAGTAGTTACACCTATGGCGGTCGACGGGGTTCGTTAATCAGGAAACCATCCATCCTAGGCCCGGTTTCCATTTCGCCTCAGTGTACAACTCTGATCACTGCCTTCGGGAAGCCGGGTTGTTTCCCATGTATAGGTTCATTTTGGTGCAACCCCGCCCCTATAAAAGTGCAACCCCTGGTCTCATGAAAAAGAACTGTTAACTAACTTTCTCTATTTTACAGTCAGATAGGTGATTGCCATCCTCTGGCATATGTTTTGCCTATTAGTATTTACTCGCCGCCGGAACGGTGTGTGGGTACTGGCATAGACATTCTCCTCATAGCCATACACTGCCGTGGCTATTTTCGGCCCCTCCCTTGGTGTGGGGCCGATTTTTTCTCGGGATGATGCCAGGGGGACGTAATCAACCCTTAGGGACAGACCGATGGAGACCGTTCTCCTGCCAGGGATGGCTTCTATTGATTCTGTATCGCTGCCGCGTTTGCCGGCAATCAGGAAACCTGCCGGCAAGGGGAACAGGGCTGATTCCGGTGGTTATCTGCGCCGCCCACACTGTCCAGCGTCGGCGTGATGGTGGCGTTTCTATGCCTGCTATTGCGAGTAGATTGCCTCTATATAGTCCTTCAATGTCGCGACGGTGGCCTCTTCGATGCGGATGAACTGTACGCCGATATGGAATACATCCTGTGCAATGCGTTCCGAATGGATGACCCTGGCGATGGCATTGAGGGGCAGTTGGGGCTGCGGCGGTAGCTGCAGGGCGAACTGGATCTCGATCACGACACCCGTGATCTGTCCGGGGGTTTGCTGATTTCTCGGGAGGATATGATGGGCGGTGTCACGCCCGCAGCTGAATTTGAGGCCACCGGCTGACAGATTGACTATCACGGCGGGCAGGATCTCCCCCCCCGGCAGACGCACTGAACAGGGGATTTCTGTGTCAAGCCGGAGATATTGTCGTTTTTCCCTGTCCACGTCTCACTGGTTTGCATTGTTCCGTTAACGATTATCTTCCTTCGAATTCATTTCGTTATGCTGCCTTGTCGCAATTACGGGCGATAATTTAGGCAGCCGCACGATCAACGTCAAGCGATGCGTCCACTCGCAGCCCGGTTGGGGTTGTATCGCATCGCAGGATGCTCATGGGCAGAATATACAGCATCTTCAGGTGGCGTGTATGTTGCCACGATACGGAATTCAGGCCGGAGCACGCTCACATACCGGGCGATTCAGGAGTCTGGCCTGTACCGGCGGCATACACGGGTTGCCGTGCCGGCTGAGAATAGCGGATGTGCCACTGTGACTTCTTGTGTCGGCTTCCGTGCATGAGACGGAGATGGTGAGATGGCTGCGCAAGTCTGGATTATTCAGGGTGTTTGCACTTGTGTTGTCCGTCAGCCTGTACCGCCAATTCCTCCGGATGATACCTCGCTGGCGAGCCGGCGCGCGGCGCGTTGTATGCTGTTTCCCGTCACCGGTGTGATAGGTTCTGGCCGCATCATGTGTGCCTACCAGAACCAGATTCCGCCGGCTTTATTGGTGTTGCCGTGGATCGACTCTTTTTCCCGAAGTCGCTCCTTCGCGGCAAGGGTACTCTCCACGCCCGAATCTATCCTATCGATGCGGCTTGCCACAGGGTAATCCGTAACATCTGAAAGACGACTGGCGACAAGAACGCATAGCAGGACAAGTCCCAGGACAGTGATCGCTGTAATTCGTCTCATGTTTCAACTCTCATTGATGATGTCGGCGGGGCGCATTCAATTTCATGGCAACAACCGTGCCGGTCAATTCGAAAGCGCCGGAATGGCCCTGATTATCGTGATTACTCCTTGATACAAGAGATGTCGGTGGACTGGTGAGGGTGCCATATGTCGTCGTATTGCAACGGCAGAACAGGGTATCCAGACAACCCTCTGAATCCTGTCGGTAACTTTTGTAGTTATTCGACTACATCGGGATACGACTTGCGGCGGCGGTGCGATGGATGCTTGCCGGTCGCGCATCCGGTCAACGCGATCTGGATAAGAACAAGACCGCATTATGCGGGCAAGCATTGCATTTACAGCATCTTCTTCGATACTTATCTTCAAGGCCGCACGAATGGCAATCATCAAGCGACAGCTTGGGGACCGGCGCCTGGGGTTTCCGTTGGAATTTCCCCTGGTCGATCGTGATGACGTGCTCGTGTCCAGAGATCGCCGCATCCATCAGGAACGGCGCAAGGTCAGTATCACCCTTGAGGAAATCGAATTGCTCCTGTCACAGATGCTGCACAGGGAACCGTCCCGCAGGTAAGGGAGAGAGCGGATCCCGCGCGGGTCACCGCCGTGCAGACAGACCGCGGATCGAGAGCATCAATCGATTCGACCCCCGCTGTTTCTGTGTACGACCAAGCCATCGGGGCAGTTGGTCACACGGCTATCGGTCCTGCTTCACCGGCTGTCCCGTCCCGCTGCGCGAGTCGAAAAGATACTTCACCCCGATGAAGAGAACGTGGTTGCTGTAATTCTGCGGTTCGGCGCCGAGCGAGAGCAGTTTGGGAACGGTGTCCGAGGAAATCCCCTCTAGGAGCCTGTCGGACTTAGGGGTTCGTAGCGAGGCGAGTGGGAGAGCGAGAACAAATTGTCATGATTTCGAGGCGCATAGTCATTCTACGCAACGAG
>JAHKKL010000207.1 GCA_020027635.1 Gammaproteobacteria bacterium | reverse complement strand
GTTTCGCGGTTGTAGCGCCGCCCCTTGCATACATCGCAGGGTACGTAGATATCCGGCAGGAAGTGCATCTCAACCTTCAATACGCCATCGCCCTGGCAGGCCTCGCAGCGTCCTCCCTTTACGTTGAAGCTGAAGCGTCCGGGCGGGTAGCCGCGCGCGCGCGCCTCCTGGGTGCCGGCAAACAGTTCCCGCAGCGGCGTGAACAGGCCGGTGTAGGTAGCCGGGTTGGAACGCGGCGTGCGGCCGATCGGGCTCTGGTCGATGTCCACGATTTTGTCGAAGTGCTCCAGTCCGCGGATGTCACGGCACGGCGCGCCAGCCTCCGCGGCATGGTTGAGCACCTGGGCCGCGCGCCGGTAGAGCGTGTCGTTGATCAGGGTGGATTTGCCGGACCCGGAGACGCCGGTCACGCAGGTCATCAGACCGACGGGGATCTCCACCGTGACCGATTTCAGGTTGTTGCCGCTGGCCTCTTCGATGACCAGCATGCGCGCGGGATCGATGTGGCCGCGGAATACCGGGAGGGGGATGGATCGCCGGCCAGACAGGTACTGGCCGGTCAGCGAGTTGGCATCGGCGATGATCTGCGCCGGAGTCCCCTGCGAAACGATCCTGCCGCCGTGCACGCCGGCGCCGGGGCCGATGTCGACCACATAGTCACCGCTGCGTATGGCTTCCTCGTCGTGCTCGATGACGATCACGGTATTGCCGAGGTCGCGCAGATGGGTGAGGGTGTTCAGCAGGCGCTGGTTATCGCGCTGATGCAGTCCAATGGACGGTTCATCCAGCACGTACATGACACCGACCAGTCCGGCGCCGATCTGGCTCGCCAGCCTGATGCGCTGGGCCTCGCCGCCGGAGAGGGTTCCGGCGCTGCGGTCGAGCGACAGATAGTCCAGCCCCACGTTGACGAGAAATTCCAGGCGCTGGTTGATTTCCTTCAGGATCTTGCCGGCGATCTCCCCGCGCCGCCCCGTGAGGTGCAGCTCACCGAAGAACGCGCGACCGCTGCCCACCGGCAGGGCGGCGATCTCCGGCAGCGACCGGTCGGCCACCGTGACATGGCGCGCCGCCGGGTTGAGGCGCGTGCCCTCGCAGGAGGGGCAGGGCCGGGTACCCAGGTAGCGCGCCAGTTCCTCCCGTACCACGTTCGACTCGGTTTCCCGGTAGCGCCGCTGCATGTTCGGAATGATGCCCTCGAACGGATGGCGGCGCTTGACCGTGCCATGCCGCTCGTTGAGGTACTGGAAACTGATGACCTCGCCGCGGCTGCCATCGAGAATGATGTCCCGTATCTCCTGCGGCAGTTCCGCGAAGGGAGTTTCGATATCGAAGCGGTAATGCCGGGCCAGCGCGCTGATGATCTGGAAGTAGTAGGCGTTGCGCCGGTCCCAGCCGCGTACCGCACCGCCGGCGAGACTCAGTTCGGGATGGGCGACCACGCGTTCGGGATCGAAGAACTGGCGCACCCCCAGTCCGTCGCATTCCGGGCAGGCGCCGACCGGGTTGTTGAAGGAAAACAGCCGTGGCTCCAGTTCGCTCAGTGAATAGCCGCATTCCGGGCAGGCGAATCTGGCGGAAAACACCAGCTCGGCTTGTGCGGGGTTGTCCATGTCCGCAATTCGTGCGAGTCCGTCCGATAGCCGCAGGGCCGTTTCTAAAGATTCGGCCAGACGCTGCTGGACGTCGGCGCGCACGCGGAAACGGTCGACCACCGCTTCGATCACGTGCTTGCGCTGTGGATCGAGCGCCGGCGGCTGGTCCAGCTCCACGACCGCGCCGTCGATGCGGGCGCGCACGAAACCCTGCGCACGCAGTTCCTCCAGCATCTGGTGGTGTTCGCCCTTGCGTGTCTGGACCACCGGCGCCAGCAGCATCAGGCGGCTGCCCTGCGGCAGTGCCAGCACCTGATCAACCATCTCGCTGACGGTGCGCGCCTCCAGCACCGTGCCGTGTGCGGGGCAGTGGGGGATGCCGACCCGTGCGAACAGCAGACGCAGGTAGTCATAGATCTCGGTGATGGTGCCGACGGTGGATCGCGGATTGTGGGAGGTGGATTTCTGCTCGATGGAAATCGCCGGGGACAGCCCCTCGATGTGATCCACATCCGGTTTTTCCATGACGGAGAGGAACTGGCGCGCATAGGTCGACAGGGATTCCACGTAGCGGCGCTGGCCCTCGGCATAGATGGTGTCGAAGGCCAGTGAGGATTTGCCGGAACCGGACAGCCCGGTGATGATGATCAGCCTGTCCCGGGGCAGATCCAGGTCGATATTCTGCAGGTTATGGGTGCGTGCACCCCTGATCTGTATGGTGTCCATCTTCTTTCCGGCGTGCCTGACGCTTCAAGCGCCAACCTGCTAATATACGGCGCTTGGCAAGTGACAGGCAAAGAGGTTTTCCCTACGGTGAGTGCAGAAGCAACATCCAGGCTCGGGATGAGCCGTTTCGAGCTGCGGGCGGCATTATCGCTCTCCAGCATCTATGCCCTGCGCATGCTGGGCATGTTCATGATTCTGCCGGTATTCGCCCTGTATGCCGCCGGGCACCTCCAGGGGGCTACCCCGGCGCTGACCGGGCTCGCCATCGGCGCCTATGGCATCACCCAGGCGGTGCTGCAGATTCCCGCCGGCCTGTTGTCGGACCGTATCGGTCGAAAGCCCGTCATGATCGGCGGGTTGTTGCTGTTTGCCTTGGGCAGCGTCGTCGCCGCCGAGGGGCACACCATATACATCGTTATCCTGGGCCGCGCGCTGCAGGGTTCCGGCGCCATTGCGGCCGCCATCATGGCCCTCACGGCGGATCTCACCCGCGAAGAACACCGCATCAAGGCCATGGCCTTCATCGGCATGAGCATTGGTCTGTCATTCGCCATTGCAATGATCGTAGGGCCGATATTGAACAAATGGGTCGGTGTGCCGGGAATTTTCTGGATCACGGCCGTACTCGCATTGGGCGGGATCGGGGTCGTCAGATTTGTGGTTCCCACGCCCGCCGTGACCCGCATGCATCACGAGGCGGAGGCCGTGCCATCCGAGTTCGGACGGGTGCTGCGTAGTGGCGACCTGCTGCGCCTCGATTTCGGCATCCTGGTGCTGCACATGATCCTCACCGCCACGTTTGTGGTCGTGCCCCTGGTGCTGCGCGATGAGGTCAACTTCGAGGCCGCCCGGCACTGGGAAGTCTATCTGCCGGTGATGGTCTGCTCGGTGCTGGCCATGATCCCGTTCATCATCCAGGCGGAACGCAAGGGGCAGGTAAAGCCGATCATGCTGGGCGCGATTGCGCTCCTGTGTCTGGCAGAACTGGGCCTCTTCCTGCTGCCGGTGACACTGGCGGATATCGTTATGCTCCTGTTCCTGTTTTTTACCGCGTTTAACCTGCTGGAAGCCATGTTGCCATCGTTGATATCCCGGGTGGCGCCGCTGGATTGCCGGGGTACGGCGATGGGTATTTACTCCAGTTCCCAGTTTCTCGGCGCGTTTTTGGGCGGTTCCCTGGGCGGACTGGTACAGGGCCGCTACGGCGTGCACGGTGTTTTTGTCTTAACCGCGCTGGGTGCGTTGCTGTGGCTACTGGTGGCGGCCGCCATGAACCCGCCGCGCCAACTGGCGAGTTACATACACAAGGTGGTGGTGAAGGATCAGGCGGATGCCGAACGGCTGCAGCGGGAATTGACCGCCGTGGCGGGCGTGGCCGAGGCGGTGATCATCCCGGATGAAGGGGTCGCCTATCTGCGGGTGGACCGGCGGGTATTCGATGAGGCGGCATTGCCGTGAGGCTGGCCATGGATCGGCCGCCAGCCATCGCATAGAATACGGGCCCGGAAGCCGCCCGCCAGGAACGGGGCGGGTCACAGGGGAAGGGAATCAATACAACAATCAGGAGGCCATCATGGCGCGAGGAGTCAACAAGGTAATTCTGGTGGGTAATCTGGGCAAGGATCCGGAAGTCCGCTACATGCCCAGCGGCAACGCTGTTGCCAATGTGACGCTGGCAACGACCGAATCCTGGAAAGACAAGCAGAGCGGTGAGAAGCAGGAGCGCACCGAGTGGCATAATGTGGTGTTTTACAGCCGACTCGCGGAGATTGCGGGAGAGTATCTGAAGAAAGGCTCCCAGATTTATGTCGAGGGCAGCCTGCGCACCCGCAAATGGCAGGACAAAAACGGCAATGACCGCTATACCACTGAAATCATCGCCAGTGACATGCAGATGCTGGGTGGCCGGGGCGGCAGTGCCGGGTACGTCGCGGGTGATGCGGCGCCCCCCATGGCGGAACGGCCGGTATCCACCGGGGCCGCCGAACCGGATTTTGATGATGACATTCCGTTCTAGCAGCCTGTCGGACTTGACGTTCTCGTGATGCCTAGGAGCCTGTCGGACTTAGGGGTTCGTAGCGAGGCGAGTGGGAGAGCGAGAACAAATTGTCATGATTTCGAGGCGCATAGTCATTCTACGCAACGAG
>JAHKKL010000206.1 GCA_020027635.1 Gammaproteobacteria bacterium | reverse complement strand
CTCCCAGGTTACGGGACCGTCCTCTTCGTACGTGCCATGGTCGAACACCCCGCCGGAGACACCTCCCTCCTTGCCCAGATGATACGTATGCAGGGGGGTGTTATGGCCTTCAGGTAAAACAGGACCCTCGGCCTCCGGGAAGATTATAGGTTTCGGGGCCGCATGCCCCATGGCCCACACGTTCGCACGCCTACGCATCGCCGACCACATTTCTGGGATCGTCGCAAGGCTGGCTACCGGCTCAGGCGGGCTCACCCTTGGCCGGGCGGGTTTTGCACCCGCTGGACGATAAACGAAGTTTCATGAAGTTATCGCATCTTCACTCCCCTTCGACCCGCATTGCCTGGTCGCACTGTTTTTCCTATCCGCCTGTGGGCCACAGCCCCAGAGAGCCGGGGACGGTGCGTCGGGAGCCGCTTCCACCGGTAGGTGCCGGCGGGGTGTTCCGGGGCGCGCGCTCAGCCGCACCGGCACACCAGTGCTTTGGTTTTCCCTGTCCGCCGGAAGCTGCTTGAGATCATCCGCTGGCGGCAGAAACCGGTGGCCCTGTTTATTTAATCACCGGAGGTTGCTCGACGGGTTGGCAGCCGTCCACCAGAGGATGGAGCCACCACCGATTCTCTGGCTTCAGTTGGTCTCGCAGAACCGGCTGCTGTGCCGGAGGCACCCCCGCGTCAGTCGGCTTGGTACCCGGCGGCGGTGCCTGCCCGGTTAACTCGCACCAGCGTTGCCGTAAATCGGGGAAATCGGCCAGGTTCCCTGCTGCTGCCGCGTCGGCAGTATCACCGATCTTTTGGAGGCTCAACACGGCGTGCAACTCGTTCCATCCGGTATGCCCCGCATCGTAGACCCCGCGTCCATGGATCACCACCACGTCGCCTGGATTAAGGTCTCCCGCGCCTTCGAAGTCCCGATTGTCACTGGAGCCCGCAACCCAGGCCGCCGCCATAGCCGCGAATACGAGAGGCGCAAACAGGGTAGACAGCAGCGAGCAGATCCATCGCCCAATGGGGATGCCAAACAGCTTGATCCGGCACAAGGCCTGTCCGCCTGGGATCAGGCTGAGCGGTAGATTGAGGGCGGCACAAACGAGATGGAGCCTTTCGCCCTCGATCTCGCAGTGAAACACCGGCACATCAAAGGGAACTCCCGGGATGTTCTTTTCGGTATAGCTGATGTACCCCTTGTTCGGGAACGTGGTCCGGGTCGGGTCGTACCGCTTGGTATCGTCGGGTGCCTCGCGGGGAACCGGCATGTTGGCCTGCTGCGTAATCAGATCCCCTTGCATGTTATCGCCTGCAACGCGCTGGTAGTTCTTGTCGAAGTCGGAGTAGGTAAAATCCTCTAGATTCCATGGGGACAGCAGCAGATTGATCGAAAAATCGTTGTCGATCTTCTCGAAGCCACTCTTTTCGGCGACCGTCTCAAACGACGCTACGTGTCCGATCGCGCAACGTTCGCCACCCAGGCACACGAGTTTGCCATGCAGTGTATACTCACAAATCTTGTGCAGCGCCTCCATGAGAATGAACAGGTCGATCGCCAGCCCCACCAGAGAGAATCCGCCGAGAACGAAGCTGGCGACGGCGGCGATGATCTCTGGCGTGAGACTGAGACCTTCGTAGTCGTTGGGGTCAACGCAGGTCGTATATTGGGGTGCCGCCATCCGCCATCCTCCCTCTTAGCCTTGCACGTACAGGCTCACGCCGCCCACCAGCAGGTCTCCTTCGAAGGCATTCACGTTGAAGCCCTGCCCGCCGGAAAAATTATCTGGAGCGGTCACGTCCACCGTCACCAGCCGTTCTTCTCCAGGGGCAAGCCGTAGCTCGCGCGGCTCGATCAGCACCCGCCAGTCCTGGGGTACGGGGAAGAGGTAACGGCCATGACGCCGCAGGGCAACTTCCCCGCGCGCAGCAATTTCAGCTCGGGTTAGATTGGACTGTGTGCCTGGGTCTTGGCCTTCACAGGGTAGGGGCACCGGTATGACATAGGTATCCGCTTCGAGGGCGAGCACCCTCGGCCGCTGTGAATCGTTCCGTACCGGGAACGTGAATGTGGCATGCGGCGGATTGAGCGGCTGGACGTCCGTATTCTCCTGACCAAGGTTGTTATTCGGGTTAGCGTCATCGGTCCAGATCAGCTCCGCTTGAATACAATAATGGCCTGGCGTGGCCGGCGTCCTCCACGGAATCCTGGTGAATGCAGGATGTCCCGTCGCGCCCTTCACTGGCAGATCGACGCGGGTCTCGCCGATTGGCACTTTCGCGGTGCCGATACCAAAAGTGAGAAAGGAAAACTTCACGGGCATGTTCACCGCGGGAGCGCTAGTGGAGCCGTTCCAGATGCGGGCGATGATGTCATACACCGTATCTGGCTGCAGCGAGTGCGAGGAGATCGGCACCCCTCCCAATTCGAGATGGATATCGGGATTGTCCCAGGTGACCGCCAGACCTTGGCTGAGCAGGTATTTCTGCGAGTAGATCAGCGGATCCGGACGGCGATGCACACGGCCGGGAACAGTGACACACGGCTTATTGGACTCTCTGCGCCGCCGGTTGGCGGGGCTCCCGCGGCGATACCGGCGGCACCGGATCAGCTCCCAGATCACCCACCAGAGTGCAACCAGGACGACCGCAACGACCAAGCGAACCAGGTAGCCACGCCAATCCATCTTGCTGCCTCCCGTGTGATCTCCCACGCGATGATTCAGACAAAAAAGGTGCCTCGGCTGAACTCTCCGCCAAAAGGGGCGGCCCAACCTTAAGGCAAGTGCCCCGATGTGTCAACGCAGAGTCCCAGTGGTGGATAGGATGTTTAAACGCGAATGGCATTAAGTTAAGCGCCAATGCACTACTTATCAATGAGTTGTACACCTCTCGGGGTGATCGAATAGCCGCGAGTCGGATTGGATCAGCCTGTGACAGCAGCTCGATCACGGGTCCCGCGATGTGCCAGACTACTCCCTGGTCGCTGGCCTGGTGAGCGAGGTGCGCGACGTACCAGAAGAGGGGTCTGAGTAGCAGGCGAGCAGTTATCGAACATGTTCGATAAGTTGTCCGATGATACTCACGGGCCGAAGACGATGTCCTTCTTAGAGATGCTCTCCCCGTTGTCGTAGCCGAGATGGCCCGTGGCGCCGAAGGGCCACGGCGGGCTTGCCCCCAGCGCCTGGGGAAAACGACGACGACGGCGCGGTTCCCCGCGCCGCCTGAGTGGTTTGCGTGGTGTGTGGACAGGACCGCTGGCTGCAGCCGCTGCCAGCCGCGTGGCACCGCGGCCGGTGAGACTGCCGGCGTGGGCCAGAGGGGCGCCAACGCAAAAACGCGACCCGTAGAGTTTTTTCCCAGGCGGCCTACCGCCCGCTCCTGCCCCGCTGTTTCAGGCCTCCGCAGCCAGCCGCTCGCGGAGGCGCTGCCCCAGCTCCCGCAGCTCCGCAGCGCTCATCCGCACGATGCGCTCCGCCACTGCTGGCACCGCTGGCTCCTCGCTGGGTACCAGCCGCGGGCGCAGGTGGCGCGCCAGCGTGAGGAGCTCCACCGCCTCCATGGCGGCGATCGGCGCCACCACCGCCTCCGGCGTGAGCGCGTCGAGGCGCCGGCGCGCCGTCTCCTCCAGCAGGGCGCAGAGCCCGTCCAGCGGGCGGAACGCGCGCAGGTACGGGGTGGCTTCCGCGACAAAGGCCGCCCGGATGACCTCTGGTGGGAAGGCATCCGCTTCCAGGCCGCAGGGCTCACCCTCAATGCCCCCTGTCTCCCGGAGCCAGGTGGTGGTCTTGCTGCCCTTGGGGAGCGCGTAGCGGCCCAGGGCGACCTGCTCTGTGGTGAGGCGCTCCGGACGAATGAGCGGGTGCAGGGTGACCTCCTGGACGCCGAAGGCGTGGAGCTGCGCGGCGAACTCGCGCGCGATCCAGTAGCCGGACGGGTCGTAATCGACCACCGCAAATAGCTGGAGCGCTGGGCGCTCCGCCAGCACCCCCGTGTGCTGCAGGGCATGCACGAGGTACTCCGTAGCCAAACTCGACGGATAGCCGCCCAGGGCCAGCGCTGTGGCGTCGTACGCCTGGGCGATCTCCCGCACCAGCGCAAAGCGGCCGTCCTTCTCGGCAAACAGGATGCACGTCCCATTGGTCTGCCCGACGGCGCGGGTCTGCGCGCCCTCGTCGAGAAAGCCCAGGTCGCGGTAGTGGAAGAGGTGATGGCGCGTGACCAGTTCGACAAAGGCGTCGTAAACGAGTTCGGTGGCGCGGCGGCCCTCCACGGGGACCCCAAGGCGCGACAGCACCGGCTTGACGTCCGTGTACCAAAAGCTGCGCAAGTTGCCGGCGATCGGCGGGCGCTGCCCGTCGCGGATCGCTGTGTACGCCTGCCAGATCAGGTTTTTGATCACACGGGTGGCGTTGGGCTTGCCGGAACTCGCAAACGCAAAGAGCCGCCGCAGCTCCTCCGCCGAGAGCTGCCGGAGGTCCTGGGCATAGTCGGCAATGCCCTCTGCAG
>JAHKKL010000205.1 GCA_020027635.1 Gammaproteobacteria bacterium | reverse complement strand
GCTGATCCCGGGACTTGTAGTGGTTGCCGGCCATATCTGGCTGATGGCGTCACAGCGTTTCCTCGGGTATGACGGTTACGCCGACGGCATGATTTACTACGGACCGGTGCTGCTGGCGCTCGGTGCGCTGCCGGCCGGCGTTGCCGTGGGGAATCTGATCAACGGGATGACGCGGCGCTAGTGCGTGCATCCAGACGAATAGCGCCTGGGAACATGACCGCGTGGTCACATCGCCTGATTAAACACCGCCTCTCCAACCCGAGGCAGCGGGTACTCCGCCCGCTGCCTTCCCCGGCGTCGACGGCCTGCAGCTACCCATAGCACCCAACCCGCTTCAGTGCCATCTGAAATCTCACAGGGCGGCATCAATAGGGCTCGGCTTGGGCCGGGCCGTAGCGCCACGAGCCATCCGGCTGCAGACAGGCCGTGCCGTAACCTTCCACCTGCTTGCCGCCGACCATGATTTTTGACCGGTACTCCCGCTCCTGCAAACAGGTGTTGTCGGCGTAGGAAGGTTCATACCGGGTCACCGTCCGGGGCGGCGTCGATACGGGCTGCGGATAGTAGCCCTGTTCATTGGCGTTGTTCTGAAGGACATTGCCCAGGGTGTAGCCGAGGATGCCACCGCCCAGCAGGCCGATCCACAGCTTGTCGTTGTTGTTGTTATTGTTGTTGTGATGGTTATTCCCGCCGCATGAGTAACACGGAGCGTACTGGGGGTAATAGTAGCCATTACCCTTGTAATAACCATGATAATTGTTGTTGTAATGGCCGTTGTAATGACTGTTGTAATGGTTGTTGTAATACTCACCAGAGCCGCCTTTGTGCCCGTTATTGCCATAGCGACCCCCATCGGCCCAGGCGCCGCCCGGTACCGCGAGGATCATGGCCATGACCGACGCCAGCACGGATGAGGATTTACTATGCCTGTTCATAACTACCTCCTGTTGATGGGTTACGAATATAGCTAACGCTCCCACCCGAAAAAGGGTGACAGCCCGCCAATAAAATATCGGCGTCACTACCATCAACCCCATCCTGCTGTTTTTTAATGGACTTTATAAAAGATCCCGGATTCCACCTCCGGAAATGTACAGTGCGTACCGGGAATCGCGCGCGATGGACAGCCGCAGGGCGTGGAAAGCGGCAGGCACCGGCATCGTGACCATGGTGTGCAGGAAGTGGCCGGGATTGTCGCACGCCTCCCTGCCGTCCACGCGTTGACCGTCAGTGAGGAAGATCCAGCGACCGGCAGCCCGCCGGCATGGCAGCCGATTTTCCAAGGTGTTCGATGGCGCTTATCTTGTGGTGCTGGGTCAGGCGATAGAAACGTCGCAGGATATTGATCAGGCAGGCGGGCGAGCGGCTGCGCAGGTACAACTGTTCGAGGTAGTAACAGAATCTGGCGGCAAAATAGTTGGCGCTGCGGTAGCGCTGGAGTTCCGCCGCGTTCAGTCGCGTGTCGTAGGCCACGTTGCGGAACAGGTGCTGGTGAAGCTTGGCGGGTACCGCACCCTGACGCTGGCGGCGGAACAGGAATGCGGCCAGGATGTATTTGTCAACCTCTCCCTGCAGTTCCATCTCCAGCAGGGAAACCCGGCGCTCGTAGCCGGCGTTCCAGGTGAAATAGAGAAAATGGCTGATGCCCTCGAGCGCCAACCAGAAGTCGTGCAGATTCTGCCCGTGCAACGATTGCGTGGGGTCGTTGGCTTCCAAGCGCTGCAGCAGGTCGGGATCGAGGTAAAGCGCGATGCTGACGGCTTCTTCGTCCTGCTTGCGTATCAGCAGTTTCTCCGGCAGCTCCCGGGCGGTTTCCGAGGCATCAAGGTCCCGGGCAAGACCCGGATCGTTGATCACGAAATCGGCGACCCGGTAGCCGCTGCGTACCTCATAGATGGTTTCTAGGTGCCGTTGCAGCCTGTTCAGCAACATGCGGGCTAGTGACGGAACTCCGCCTTGCCCGCAGGCACCGGCTCGATGCCGAGCTTGCGCAGCTGCGCCTCGCGGCGTTTGCTGCCGGTGCGGATCCAGATCTCGTAGAGGCGCAGCACGTCCTTGTCACTGGAGAGATGGGAACGTTCGCTGACCTCGTTCAGCACATCGACGAAATCGGTGAATTTCTCACGCAGTTCATTGAACAGGGCCGCGAGCGATTTCACCGACCGGTAGCCGCGCATGGAATCGGACACCTGGGCATAGGCGGTACCACCCATGGCGACGTAGTAATCGACGTCGACGAGTTTGCGGTTGAGACTGTCGGCGAAGACGCCGGCGATGAACAGCGCCGTATCGCCGAGGCGCTGCAACAATCTGGTGCGCAGCTGGACGCTGGTCTCGTTCAATGCCTCGGAATAGGTCACGGCCAGTGGTTTGATATCCACCCCGTAGTCGGTCTGTTCGAACAGTTCGTCGCTGCGCGCGTACATCGTCAGCAGGTTGGTGAGATAGAAAATCGTTTCGCTTTCCGCGCGGATTTTCTGGTTATTCAAGGCCTCGTTGACTTCATTGTGAAAATATTCCCGCAGTGAAGCCTGGGTAATCAGGGAACCGCCAGTGCTCTGTGCAATCATCGCGTCACCACCTTTACCGTTTGCCCGTCAGTAATTCTGCAAGTCGCATACCAACAATCGTGCATCGAGCCAGCAAGTCAACATACGGTTCAGTTCAGTATAAGCAACGCGTCCAATATGAACAGATTATGCTTTGCGGAAAATTCTGTTATGGTAAGAAGATGTCGAGATGAGCGGGGTTCATTCTTCTGCGGCTCCGCGAATCCACGTCCTTCGAGCCGGATCCCTGGCTAGAAACTGGTCAGACCAAGACCCTTGCGTTCGATCACCAGCACATCCCCCAGGTTGAACTGCCCGTCGGGAGCCGGTATGCCGTTCTGTAGCGGTGCCACATCGGCATGGATCATCTGGTCAATCGTAAGCGTGATCTCGCCCAGCACGGCGCGCTGCGCCAGCAGTATGTCCACCACGTCCACGAGTCCATCCCCATTGAGGTCGCCGTCAGGCTGACTGCTGGCGTCGACTGTCCAGAGGAACTGCACGGTCGTCGTCAGCGACCCGTCGCTCACGTGCACGCTCACGCTGTAGGAACCTGCGCTGCCCGCGGCCACCGTGCCGCTGATCACCCCCGTTCCCGCACCGATAGTCAGCCCGGTCGGCAGGGCATCGGCCGTATAGGTCAGCGGATTGTTCTGCGCATCGCTCGCCACGATGCCCAGCGAGATCACATCTCCTTCGGTGGAGGTCTTTGCGCCGGGGTTGGTCACCTGGGGCGCAGTGTTGGGCGGACTGACCGTCCAGTTGAAATTGACCGTGGTGGTCAGCGACCCGTCGCTCACGTGCACGTTCGCGCTGTAGGCGCCCGCGCTGCCCGCGGCTACCGTGCCGCTGATCACCCCCGTTCCCGCACCGATAGTCAGCCCGGTCGGCAGGGCATCGGCCGTGTAGGTCAGCGGATTGTTCTGCGCATCGCTCGCCACGATGCCCAGCGAGATCACATCTCCTTCCGTGGAAATTTGCGTTCCGGGACTAGTCACCTGCGGTGCGGTGTTCGGCGCACTAACCGCCCAGTCGAAATTGGCCGTCGTGGTGAGCGATCCGTCGCTCACGTGCACGCTCACGTTGGAGACACCCGCACTGCCACCCACGGTGCCGCCGATCAACCCCGTGCCTGCCCCGATGGTCAGGCCGGTCGGCAGGGCGTCGGCCGTGTAGGTCAGCGGATTGTTCTGCGCATCGCTCGCCACGATCTGCAGGGAAACCGTACTGCCCAGGACGGAGGACTGCGGGCCGGGGTTGGTCACCACGGGCGCGGTATTGTAGCAGTCCTGTGACGTGGTGGGGTCGAAAGGCGGTGTCGTGGTTACGGCATTTTTGCCAACCTTGACTGGCGTCGTGGTCTGCGCGCTCTTTTTGAAACACATCTGGGTACCGTACTGGGGGATGAATTTCAACCCGTCGGTATATCCCGATCCGGTGCCGAAAGTGAACTGAAGGGCATTGGGATTGGAGGTGTCAATGGTATCGCAGTTGGGACTGCAGTTGGTCAGTTCGGCGTTGTTGGGTGGGTCGTCATTATTGACCGCAACAAACCCCGTCGTCGACTCGATGGTGCCGGTAAACTTGATTGAGCCCGTATTCCCGCTGGTCAGCCGCACGTGCCAGATGTCGTTGCCGCACTCCTTCCATAGGTAGAGATAAGCATCTGTGATCGGGTTGTAGCTGGGCGCGCCGCAGTTGGCGAGTTCCGGCGAGGCGGTAATCACCCAGATGAAATAAATCGTCGAGGTCTGGGTACCGTCCGATACGTGTACGCTGACGTTATGCGTACCGATGGCCCCGGCGCCCACGGTCCCCGAGATCACCCCGGAGCTCGACGCGATGCCCAGCCCGGCGGGCAGACCTTCGGCGGAGAATGTCAGCGGATCATTCTGCGGATCGGTTGCCGCGACGGGGAGGGAAATTACGTTGCCGACCTGGGAATTCCGGGTGCCGGGATTGGTG
>JAHKKL010000204.1 GCA_020027635.1 Gammaproteobacteria bacterium | reverse complement strand
TCGCGCTTGCGCCAGCCCACGGCGAGCCAGGGATTGGAGGGGACGAACTGAAAATGATCCGAGGCGTTGATGACCGTGATGCGGTGATCCTTGCCCAGCGTCTCGCGTAATTCATAGGCCGCCGGCATGCCGCCGGTGCCTGCGCCCAGTACCACTAAATGTGCCATGCTCCTCTCCTTATATTTAGAAAGACAACCAGATATGCCGGTGGTTCAATCGGTTCACTCCACCAGGCCGTCTGTCATGGAGGGCGCGATGTAAACATCACGGCCAGGATCCCAACCCGGCCATAGGATACAGGGTCCAAGGATTGCCCATGCCATGAAAAGTGGCTCCACAATAATCAGGATACGCGCATTGGTCAAATGAATACTGCCGACGGCCGCGGCCAGTTCAGACTTCGCTGTAGGAGCGGCCTTGGCCGCGAATGGGTTTCGGATAACCGCAGTTGTTCGCGGGCAAGCCCGCTCCTACAGAATGGAAAAGGTAATGCCCTCGGTTACATGAGGGATATGGCGGAAAGCGACGGGTTCTGATGGCTCCTAGGCGACCGCCTTGTCCCTGACCACTTTCAGGTCCGGGCTTTTCTGCGGCAACGGGGATTCGCCGGCGGTTTTTTCCGCAGGCGCTTCCGCCTTCGCCTCGCCGGGTCGACGCTGGCGTTCGTAGAGGAACTTCAGCACCTCCGCGCGATAGTGATTGTATTGCGCGCTGGCCGCGAGACTGACCCGCTCGCGCGGGCGTTCGAGCCCGATGGCGAGGATCTGGCCGATGGTCGCCGCGGGACCGTTGGTCATCATGACGATGCGATCCGAGAGCAGCACCGCCTCGTCCACGTCGTGGGTGATCATGATCACGGTATTGCCGAGTTCCGCATGGATCTCCATCAGCGAGTCCTGCATGTGGGCGCGGGTAAGCGCGTCCAGCGCGCCGAAGGGTTCATCCATCAGCAGCACCTTCGGCTGCATGGCGAGCGCCCGGGCGATTCCCACCCGCTGCTTCATGCCGCCCGAGATCTCGCCGGGGCGTTTGTCCCTGGCATGCTCCATGTGCACCAGCCGCAGGTTGTGCTCGATCCAGTCACGCATCTCCGCCTTCGACTTCGCGCCCCGGAACACCGTCTTCACGGCCAGCTCGACGTTCTGATAGGCGGTGAGCCAGGGCAGCAGCGAGTGATGCTGGAACACCACGGCGCGATCCGGCCCCGGTTCGTCGACCTCGGTGCCGTCCAGCACCACGCCGCCGCGGCTGGCCTGCAGCAGACCCGCGACAACATTGAGCACCGTCGACTTTCCGCAGCCGGAATGGCCGATCAGGGAGACGAATTCCCCCTTCTCGATCACCAGGTCGATGTCGTCCAGCGCCCTGAAGGTCCCGCCGGGGGTGGGGAATTCCACGGTTACATGGTCGATATTGAGATGTTCAATGGTCATGGTTCACTCCGGTAACGCCGGTCGCTATAGCCTGTGGTTTATCGGGCATGGGTCGCGGACCGGCCGCTCAGCGCAGCACCGCCTCCTTGTCCCAGGACACCTTCTTCTGCAGCAGCAGCATGCCCAAGTCCAGCAGGAAGCCGATCAGGCCGATCACGAACACCGCCACCATGATGCGTCCGAGGGAATTGGAACTGCCGTTCTGGAACTCATCCCACACGAACTTGCCCAGCCCCGGGTTCTGCGCCAGCATCTCGGCGGCGATCAGCACCATCCAGCCGATGCCGAGACTCAGGCGCAGCCCGGTGAAGATCATCGGAATCGCCGCGGGCAGCGCGAGCTTCCACACGCGCGTGAACCAGCCCAGACGCAGCACCTTGCCGACGTTGACGAGATCCTTGTCGAGCGAGGCGACCCCGACGGCGGTGTTGATCAGCGTCGGCCACAGGCAGCACAGCGTGACGGTGATCGCGGAGGTGATGTAGGACTTCGCGAACATCGGGTCATCGGTGACGTAAACGGCGCTGACGATGATGGTGACGATCGGCAGCCAGGCGAGCGGTGAAACCGGTTTGAAGATCTGCACGATCGGGTTGATCGCCCGATACATCGTCTGGCTGAGTCCCGAGACGATGCCAATGGGGACGGCGATCAGGGAGGCGATCAGGAACCCGGTAAACACGGTCACCAGGCTGGTCAGGATCTGGTCGACGAAGGTCGGTTTGCCGGTATAGGGCCGGATATGCACTTCGGCACTTGGATCCTGCGCGAGCGCCTCCGCGTTGCGTTTGTCCTGGCGTTCGTAGAACGCGGCCTGGCGCGCGCGCTCCTCCCGGTGTTCATCGACCAGGTTGACGGCCTGCTTCCATACCTCGACCGGGCCCGGCACCGCGCCCAGCGAGGTCTGGATGCGCGCCGCGGAGAATTCCCAGATTCCCAGAAACAGGAGGAAGGCCAGCAGCGGGATCAGCAACGCCTTGCCGAACTCGGCGATCCCGGCGGTTCCAAACGTCATTGCTCTGTCTGTGCTCATCGCCATGCTCGCATCGACCATCAACGGGGGGTTACTTCACGACCTCATCGCCCTTGAGGCCGATCGGAAACTTCGCCAGGTAGTCGTTGGGTTTTGTGCCGTCGTAGACGAGGCCATCGATGAAGCCGCTCTGGGGAGGACGGAAACCGGTTTCGGCGGAGAAATCCGGAAAATCGCCGGCCTTGGCCTTGCCTTCGGCGATCAGTTCCTTCGCGGCCGCGGCGTAGAGATCGGGCCGGTACACCTGCTTCGCCATTTCCAGATACCAGCCGTCCGGCTTGGCTTCGGGGATCTGGCCCCAGCGGCGCATCTGGGTCAGGTACCAGACGGCGTCCGAGTAATACGGGTAGGTGGCGTTGTAGCGGAAGAAGACATTGAAATCCGGCACCGAGCGCGTGTCGCCCTTTTCATACTCGAAGGTCCCGGTCATGCTGTTCGCGATCACCTCGTAGTCCGCGCCGACATACTCGGGACGCGACAGGATCTTCGCGGCCTCCTTGCGGTTCTCCAGGCCGCCCGAGTCCAGCCACATGGCCGCGCGGATCAGCGCCTTGAGCACCGCCTTGTGGGTATTGGGATACTTGTTGGCCCAGTCCGCGGAGACGCCGAAGACCTTTTCGGGGTTGTCCTTCCAGATCTCGTAATCGGTGATGACCGGCACGCCGATGCCCTTGAACACGGCCTGCTGATTCCACGGTTCACCCACGCAATAGCCATCGATGGTGCCGGCCTCCAGCGTCGCCGGCATTTGCGGGGGCGGGGTGACGGAGAGCAGGGCCTCGGCGCCGATCTGGCCGGTGATATCGCCCTTGAGCGGGGCGTAGTAACCGGGGTGTATGCCGCCGGCGGCCAGCCAGTAGCGCAGTTCGTAGTTGTGGGTGGAGACCGGGAAGACCATGCCCATCCTGAAGGGCTTGCCTTCATCCCGGTATTTCTTGATCACCGGTTTGAGGTAATCCGCCTTGATCGGGTGCACCGGCTTGCCGTTCTCCTGCGGTAGCTGCTTTTTCATCTGTTCCCAGACGTCGTTGGAGACGGTGACGCCGTTGCCGTTGAGGTCCATGCTGAAGGCGGTGATCACATTGGCCTTGGTGCCGAAGCCGATGGTCGCGCCCAGCGGCTGGCCCGCCAGCATGTGGGCGCCGTCGAGCTCGCCATCGATGACCCGGTCCAGCAACACCTTCCAGTTCGCCTGCGGTTCCAGCGTGACGTATAAACCCTCGTCCTCGAAGTAGCCCTTCTCATAGGCGATGGCGAGCGGCGCCATATCGGTCAGCTTGATGAAACCGAACTTGAGATTCTCCTTTTCCGGTTTGCCGGCGGCGGCCAGGCTGCCGTCCGCCATGTGCAGGGACAGGCCCAGACCGAGGCCGAGACCCAGCAGGAATCTCTTCATGAACAGGCGCCGCGTGGCGCATCCCGTATCGCTGTCGCTTCTCATCGTTGCTCCTGATCCAGAAAGTTAGGTAACGAGTTTCCGGACAAGTCACAGCAGGAAACATGCCGCATCCCTTAATCCCTTAGTTTTCCGATGAATATTGAATTGATGGCCGCATGGGGAGTGCGCTTGCGGGCATGAACCGCACAGATGTAGTGCACCGTATGGCCGGGCGGAACCAGTTTGATGCAAAACGGGCGCATCTCATGCCGGGTAAATCCTGTCGTGACACGCTGTGAATACCTCCCTGTACGCTCGCCGGCCGCGGTCGCTCCGGGCATCCTGCCCTCACGCGACACTTGCACATCCCTGTGCATCGTCCCTGCGGCCGACGGTCACTCCAGGACTTACCCGGTATGAGGTGTCTCCGCACATATCGGCCCACGTAAGCGCCATTCATACCCGCATGCAAAAATACGGGAGGAGGTAGCCTGGGTTGAACGCAGTGAAACCCGGGTTTCGCTGTCGTTCAACCAGGCTATATCCTTTCCATAGAGACGATAGCCCTTTTAAGTTAAGGAAGCTCTGATCAAGTCTCCCGTTCGCCCTGAGCTTGTCGAAGGGTGAACGGGAAATGCCATAAATGTCAGGCGATTTGTCCGTTCATGGTTCG
>JAHKKL010000020.1 GCA_020027635.1 Gammaproteobacteria bacterium | reverse complement strand
CACCGATCCAGGCGTGCTGCATGACATTCCATCATGGTGCCGGATGCATGGCCATACGGTATGTGGAATGACCAGGCAGGGTGACGAGATCGCGATCACCATTCATGTGGGCGCTACCGGATAGATCGCATCACGGGAAGCGTTGATGGTCTCCGAAGTCTGAAGAATGACCATAACCGGAGATACACACGGTAACATGGTCGGCTCAGGCATCGACTCGCTGCTTGGCAGTTTCAAGATTCCGGCCGCTCTGGCAACATCCTGCCATCCCCGATGCCGCTCAACAGGGCAAGACATTGGTCAAATTCGGGTGTATCTTCACTGCTTGGTCGCACAAGCGTGGTGCTGCGTTTTGATGTGCAGCACCATCGTGGTGCATGCGTTTTCGGGGTGTGATGCCTAATGCCGTGATATAATTGGCAATTGCCAGTAGAAGAATTCATGGCATAATTCCTGCCTTCTTTCTATACAAGAATCGCAAGATTTGTTGAGAGAGCCGTTGTCAACGCGACATCGGCATGTGAATTCGAATTGCTAGTTAATCTGGAGGGGTTTTAATGTCTGCCACCAAAGTGTTGAAGATGTTGAAGGACAACGAGGTCAAGTACGTTGACCTGCGTTTTGCCGATACCCGTGGCAAGGAACAGCACGTCACACTGCCTGCCGGTATCATCAAGCCCGAGTTTTTCAAGGACGGGAAAATGTTCGACGGCTCCAGCATCGCCGGCTGGAAGGGAATCAACGAGTCAGACATGGTGCTGATGCCCGATACATCGACCGCCGTCATGGATCTGTTCAGCGACGAAGCCACCTTGATTCTGCGCTGCGATATCCTAGAGCCCATGACCATGAAGGGCTACGAACGCGATCCGCGTTCGATTGCCCGTCGTGCCGAAGAATATCTCAAGTCCACCAAGATTGCCGATACCGCCTACTTCGGTCCCGAACCCGAGTTTTTCATACTTGATGACGTGCGCTGGGGTGCAGATATCAGCGGTGCCTTTTATAAGGTGGATTCTGACGAGGCCGCCTGGAACTCGGAGCGCGTCTACGAGGACGGCAATATCGGGCATCGCCCGACCAACAAGGGCGGTTATTTCCCGGTTCCTCCTGTTGACTCCCTGCATGACATACGTGGCGCCATGTGCCTGGCACTGGAAGAGATGGGTGTTCCCGTGGAGGTGCATCATCACGAAGTGGCGACCGCCGGACAGTGCGAAATCGGTACCCGCTTCAACACCATGGTGCGCAAGGCCGATGAAGTCCTGATACTGAAATATGTGGTGATGAACGTGGCACACGGTTACGGCAAAACAGCGACCTTCATGCCGAAGCCCCTGGTGGGCGATAATGGCAGCGGTATGCATGTCCATCAGTCGCTGTCAAAGGACGGCAAGAATATCTTTACAGGAACCAAATACGGCGGTCTGTCGCAGCAGGCTCTGTACTATATCGGCGGCATCTTCAAGCATGCCCGTGCGCTGAATGCCTTTACCAATCCCGGCACGAATAGTTACAAACGTCTGGTGCCGGGTTTCGAGGCACCGGTCATGCTCGCCTATTCGGCACGCAACCGTTCCGCTTCCATCCGGATTCCGTTCGATTCAAATCCCCAGGCGCGCCGGATTGAGGTGCGTTTCCCGGATCCTAGCGCCAATCCATATCTTGCCTTTGCAGCGATGATGATGGCGGGTCTGGACGGTATCAAGAACAAGATTGATCCGGGAGAGGCCATGGACAAGGACCTGTATGACCTCCCGCCGGAAGAGGAGAAGAAGATCCCGAAAGTCTGTCACTCGCTGGATCTGGCACTTGATGCGCTTGACAGCGATCGTAAATTCCTCACCGTCGGCGGTGTGTTCTCCGACGATATGATTGACAGTTATATCGATCTGAAGATGGGAGAAGTAACGCGCTTGCGCATGACCACCCATCCGGTCGAATACGATATGTATTACAGCCTGTAGTCGGCTGCTTATTGGTCTGGAGAAAGCGCCCCATCCGGGGCGCTTTTTTTGTATTTTTGCGGTAGGTCTGACTAAATGGTTAGAATTGCTGATAATCTGTATTGCATCGTTGATATTCCCTAACTATGGTGAGCTTATGAAACGTTTCCCAGTGTTACTCATACTGCTGGCCGCAAGCGTCCACGCGGACGTCTACAAGACTGTTAATGAAAAAGGCGAGGTAATATACAGCGATCAGCCAACTCCCAATGCACAACGCATGAAATTACCGGAGTTGCCCACCTACACGGCACCCCCAGTTCCCAGCCTGTCCAGCACGCCGGAAACCGTAGCGGTAACCAGTCCTTACAAGAGCGTGAGAATAATCGAGCCCGAAAACGATGCCACCATACGGGATAATCAGGGGGTTGTTAGGGTACAAGTGGTGCTCGATCCCCCACTGATCACCAAACAGGGTCACAAGATTCAGTTCTATCTCAATGGCGAACCCCACGGCATGCCGGTGGGTAGCACTTCCATTAGCTTCAGTAATCTTGATCGCGGTACCTATACCCTGTCGACGAGCGTTATGGATACCAAAGGTGTTGTGATGATGAGTAGTGACCCGGTGGTTTTTCACCTGCATCGTGAATCCCCACTGAACCCTAACAGTCCGCTCTACGTCAAGCCGAAACCCGAGCCCCTACCCAAGCCCCCCCTACCCAAGCCACAGCCCAAGCCCACGCCGTTGCCGAGCGCCCATTAAGATTGATCTGTCTGGCATAGGGAAGCGAACGTCTCCGTTTCTATTTTATGGCATCATGCCCTGTTTTGGTGCATAATGGGGTTCCCTCTTGCTGTTGATAGAAAATCAAGATGTTGTGATTTGTCAAAACAACTTGATTAATTGAACTATTTTCAGTGCCATCGTCCTGGAAAAAGTATTGGCAGAAGCTGGTTTGGATTTTGCATCAGAAGCTACTATGTCAAGTAGTCAAACCTTTCCCGAAGTCGGCTCCGAACGACTGCTCGAATATCTGAGTACTTCGGTTCTCCTGTTTGATGACAAGTTACGGTTGCGTTATATCAACCCGGCAGGAGAGGTGATGCTGGCACAGAGTGCACGCCATGCTTGTGGCAAGTCACTCCACGAGCTCATCGCCAATGCGGATATGGTTACCCAATATCTGACTGGCACGCTGGAAACCAGACAAGTCGTCATGCAACGCGGTTGCCGGCTGGATTTGGCCAATGGACAGGCCACCGTGATTGTTAATTGCACCCACACACCGGTCAGCATTCCAGGAGAATTTTCCGGAGTGATGCTGGAACTGCGCAAGGTCGATCATCTGATGCGCATCGAACAGGAAGAGCAGCTGATTATCCAGCAGGAAGCCACGCATGCCCTGTTGCGGGGTCTTGCCCATGAGATCAAGAATCCGTTAGGTGGCCTGCGGGGTGCTGCACAACTGCTGGAGAGAGAGGTTCAGGACGATGAGCTGAAGGAATATACACAAATCATCATTCGTGAAGCTGACCGGCTCCAGAACCTCATCGATCGTATGCTGTGGCCGAAGAACATACCCAGCATGCAGGCCGTGAATATTCACCATATCCTTGAACGGGTAAGCGATCTGGTGCTGGTTGAGGTAAATAGCGGTCTGAAAATCACGAAGGATTATGACCCGAGTCTGCCCGAATTTCAGGCTGATCCTGATCTCCTTGTTCAGGCCGTGCTGAATATCGTGCGCAACGCCGTACAGGCACTGGGTGGTGAAGGCGAGATTACATTGCGCACTCGCGTACGGCGCCAATTCAATATCGGCAGCCGGCGACACCGGCTGGTGGCCTGCGTTCAGGTGATCGACAACGGCCCGGGCATCGATGAGGAACTGCGTGAAAAGATTTTCTACCCCATGATAACGACGCGCAGCGATGGTACCGGGCTAGGACTTTCCATCGCGCAGTCACTGATCAGCCGGCATCAGGGTCTGATTGAATGCAGCAGCAAACCGGGGAATACCGTGTTCACCATTTTACTTCCACTGGATAGCAAACAATGAGCCATAGTCAGAAAATCTGGGTCATTGACGACGACAATTCAATTCGCTGGGTACTCGAAAAGGCGTTGGACAAGGCGGGGATGGACGTGGCCAGTTTTGATTCCGGAACCAAGGCGCTGCAGGCATTACAGAAGGAAGAACCTGCCGTGATAATTTCAGATATCCGCATGCCGGGCATAGACGGGCTGGAGTTGTTGGAGCAGATTGGCAATACCTATCCGAAACTGCCGGTGATCATCATGACCGCGCATTCCGACCTCGACAGCGCGGTTTCAGCCTACAAGGGCGGAGCCTTTGAATATCTGCCCAAACCGTTTGATGTCGACGATGCCATAGCACTCGCGCGCCGTGCGCTGAAAGTGCGGGAACAGCAGCAGGCAGAGGTTGTCATCGATAGCAAACAACATTCCCCGGAGATCATAGGCAAAGCTTCGGCGATGCAGGAGGTTTTTCGCGCCATCGGACGGCTGGCGCATTCAAACGCCACGGTACTGATCAACGGTGAATCAGGCACCGGCAAGGAACTGGTCGCACTGGCGCTGCATCGGCACAGCTTGCGCGCCGACAAGCCGTTTGTGGCACTCAATATGGCCGCCATACCGCGTGACCTGCTGGAGTCCGAGCTTTTTGGACATGAGCGCGGGGCGTTTACCGGCGCGCAAAGCCGGCGTATCGGCCGGTTCGAGCAGGCCGATGGTGGGACTCTGATGCTGGACGAGATCGGCGACATGCCGGCGGAACTGCAAACCCGACTGCTACGGGTGCTGGCGGATGGGGAATTTTATCCCGTCGGTGCGCATACACCAAAGAAGGTCAATGTGCGCATAATTGCCGCCACGCACCAGGATCTAGAAAAGCGCGTAAAGGATGGTCGTTTCCGGGAAGATCTGTTTCATCGTCTAAATGTGATCCGTATCCATATACCACCACTGCGTGAGCGCCGCGAGGATATTCCGGTTCTGATGCGCTATTTCCTGGGGCTGGCCGCGAAGGAGCTTGAGGTCGACGCAAAACAGGTTAGTCCGGACGTCGATAAAATGCTTACGCAACTCGACTGGCCGGGCAATGTACGCCAGCTCGAGAATCTTTGCCGCTGGCTGACCGTGATGGCGCCCGGTCAGGAAATACGGGTTGAAGATTTGCCTGATGAACTGACCACCCAGTCCGGTCAAATGATGACGGCAGAGGGGGATTGGCAACCGCAATTGCGTAAATGGGTCCGTCAGCAACTCGTGGATGGCCGCGAGCATTTACTGGATGAGGCCACGCCCGCTTTTGAGCGGATAATGATCGAAACGGCGCTGCAACATACCAGCGGGCGGCGCCAGGAAGCGGCACGTCTGCTGGGATGGGGGCGCAATACCTTGACCCGCAAACTCAAGGAGCTCGGTATGCAGGAAACCGCCTGAGTCTGCCAGGTCACGCGCAGCAAAGGTTTAGGGAGCCTCTATAAATTGCGATAACAACGCATACTGCCGCGGTGTTTCACAAGAATTTCAGTATCCAGTCCGATTTTAGAGCGCAATCAGGGTCTGGATCAGCCTTTTTCAGGGGGTTTCTCCCGCGTTATGCCGCTGCGGACGCACCTTCCCTATCGTCATCCCTCAAGGAGCCGGCGAGCGCTCGCGCATCTCGCCGGTTCAGTTGCATCAAGCGCTGCATGTTATACACCAGGTTCATCATCCCGCTCTTCACGATGTGCTCGCTGTAACCCGGTGGTGCGCACGTTATGTCCGCCCATAGCGGGGCTGAGCTCCGAAGATGTGCTCGATCCGCGCGCTAACTGGTAACCAGATCAGGTGGTCGCCGAAACGAAGCGGGATCAGTCGGTGCAGTAGGTGTTTGGGGAGTGGTTGTTGAGCGAGAGGCTGCCGGTGAGTTCTCTGACGTGCGAGAAACCGTGGGTATGCAGGTAGGTGAGGATGCCCTGGTTGATCCTGGGGCAGATGAGCGGATCGTAGAAGAGCGCGGTTCCGATGCCCACCGTCGTGGCGCCTGCGATGAGAAATTCGATGGCGTCTTCGGTGCTGGTGATGCCGCCCTGGCCGATGATGGGGATGCCGTGTGATTTGCAGACCTGGTAGACCTGGTGCACCTTTAGCACGGCGATGGGCTTGATGGCGGGACCGGAAAGGCCTCCCTGGTTGTTGCCGATGACCGGCTTGCGGGTCCTGATGTCGATCGCCATGCCCATCAGCGTGTTGATGACGGCGAAGGCATCGCTGCCGGCCTCGATGCAGCGGCGGGCGTTTTCGGAGATGTCGGTCTGATTGGGCGAAAGCTTGGTGATCAGGGGTTTGTGCGTGACCTTGCGACAGGCTTCGACCACGCGTGCGGACATGTCCGGGTCATTGCCAAAGGCGACGCCGCCTTCCTTGACGTTCGGACAGGAGATATTGATCTCGATGGCGTCGACGGGTGTATCGTTAAATCGCCGCGTGACCTCGGCGTATTCCTCCACCGTGGAGCCGGAGACATTGGCGATAAAGCGCGTCTCGGTGAAATCAAGCGTCGGCAGAATCACATTGACGACATGATCAACTCCGGGATTTTGCAGCCCGATGGCATTCAGCATCCCCATGGGGGTTTCGGCGATTCGGTGGGGCGGATTTCCTAGGCGAGGTTCGAGGGTCGTTCCCTTGAGACACACCGCACCGACGTCCTGATTGGAAAAGCCCGCTATGCGTGTGTATTCTTCCCCGAAACCGACACACCCGGACAGCAGCACCAGCGGTGAGGCAAGGGGCAGGCCGCAAAAATCCAACCTCAGTCGTTGTTGCTCGGTTTCGGTCAGTGGGGTCACAGATGCTGATTACCAGGTTCCGTTCATGTTTCACGTGGTGCTGTATCAACCGGAGATACCGCCTAATACCGGCAATATCATACGCCTTTGCGCCAATACCGGCAGCGCCCTGCATCTGATAGGGCCACTAGGGTTCGATCTCGATGATCGCAAACTGCGGCGCGCCGGTCTCGACTATCGTGAATGGGCTACACTGCGGGTCCATGCCTCGCTGGACGCATTTCAGATCGCCGTGCAGCCGTCACGGCTATGGGCGTTGTCCACTAGGGGCACACGATTGTTAGCGCAGGTCAGCTACCAGCCGGGTGATGCTTTCCTGTTCGGACCGGAGACACGCGGGTTGCCGCAGGATCTACTGCAGGCGATAGGCGATGCCGCGGTATTGCGTTTGCCGATGGTTGCCAACAGCCGCAGTCTGAACCTGTCGAATACCGTGGCGGTGGTTATCTACGAGGCCTGGAGGCAGCAGGGATTTGCAGGTGCATCCCGTTAAGCCGACTCAGCCCTTGATTCCCGGGCCAGCAAGTTTTGCACCGCCGCGGCGGGCGACAGCCGGTCATACAGAACCCGGTAGACCTGTTCTGAAATCGGCATTTCGACCTTGTAGCGGCGCGCCAGTTGCACGACTTCGCGTGCGGTATTGAAACCTTCAACCACCTGGCCGATTTCCTGGACCGCCATATCCACCGGCCGGCCTTTGCCAAGCGAGAGTCCCAGTCGCCGGTTGCGCGACTGGTTGTCGGTGCAGGTGAGTATCAGATCGCCGATGCCGGACAGACCCATCAGGGTTTCCCGTCTGGCGCCCATGGCATCACCGAGGCGAATGATTTCCGCCAGTCCGCGCGTGATCAGTGCGGCTCGGCAATTCGCGCCCAGTTCCAGGCCATCGGCAATACCCGCGGCGATCGCGAGGACGTTCTTGACCGTACCACCGAGTTCCACACCGATGACGTCATCGCTGGTATAGATGCGCATGACGTCGGCTTGCAGGCATCTTGCAAGGTCGTTTGCAAACGCGGGATTGGTCGAAGCAACCGTCAACGCCGTTGGCAGGCCGGCAGCGACCTCCTGGGCAAAGGTCGGTCCTGACAGCACGGCCGCCGGACAGCGCATGCCCAGAATTTCTTCCAGCACTTCATGCATGAATTTACCGGTGCCGGTCTCCAGGCCCTTCGTTGCCCAGACAACACGGGTACGCGCAGTGAGTGACGGCAATGCCTTGGTCAGGACCTCACGAAACGCATGGCTGGGAACGGCAACCAGCAGGTCGCGACTGTGGTGCATGGCGAATGAAAGGTCGGTTGCGACGCTTAATTTCTCCGGGAAGCGGATGTTGGGAAGAAAATGACGGTTTTGTCTTTCCCGGGAGAGTTTTTCCATGAACGCTGGTTCATGTCCCCAAAGACAAACGTCATTGCTGTTGACAGCCAGTCGTATGGCCAGTGCTGTACCCCAGGAACCGGCTCCGAGGACCGTGATTGAACCGGCGCTCATGTTACTTGGCGGTTACGTGTTATCAACAGTGACGTTTGACGAGACAGCAAGGAATCCGCAAACTAATGTTGCGTAGTTATTGCTTCACCGCCCTTGGATTGTGTTTGCTGTTGTAACCGCTGGTCGTAGATAGCTGCAAAGTTCATCGGCGGGAGCATTAATGAGGGGAAACCACCTTTGGTAACGAGATCAGAAAGTGCGGCGGAAGCGTAGGGATAGAGAGTTGCAAGACAGAAGACATGTTTCAATCGCTGCAATTTATCGGGCTCGAATCCCTTGAGTATAAAAATTCCCGCTTGATGGACTTCAGTAAGAAACGCGGTATTACCTTCGACTGTCACTGTTGCCGTGATTTTCAGCACGACATCAAAGGTGTCGTCAGCGATCTGACTGGAATGACTGTCTATCTCCAACTCCAAATTCGGTTTCCATCCCTGGGTGAAGATACCCGGCGAGTGGGGTGATTCGAAGGATACATCTTTTAAATAAATTTTCTGCGGGCTTGCAATTTTACCGTCCCCGTTTCCCGCCAAAATATTCTGTTTTTCTTCACTCATGGAATTTTCCGTATCAAGGTAATAAATCAGTGGCTGATTGCCTTACTATCGCGAGACTACCTGCCCTTGCTCAACGGCAATCCCGCCTGCTGCCAGGCGGGCAGCCCGCCCTTCAGGTTATATACCGACGCAAACCCTTTCTTGCTCAACTCTGCGCATAGCTTGTGAGACTGATTACCGCTGCGGCAGCATACAATGAGCGGGCGGTCGCGGTATTTGTCTAGGTTGCCGGCGTCGTGGTGATTTTCTGCGGGCACATGAATCGCATTCACGATATGACCGTCACGATATTCCTTGTCATTGCGCATATCAACCAGGACGGCGTTTTCATGATTGATCAGGCGGATCGCCTCACCCGGCGCGATATCCTTGACCTTGCCGAAACGATGCCGGAGTTCTCCACCTGCAAGCATGGCGAGGATAACAACAAATGCGGTGAGGAGGAGAAGATGGTTGACTGCAAATTCACTGAGCTGGTGTATGTCCATGGCAATTCCAATCACTCGTCATGGCGACACGGAATGCGTGGCGCTTGGTTTTCAGTCAATGAGCTGCGACAGATTATGCCGCCTTAGCGTCGGGGCTAGCGTTCCTGGGAGCAGAACACTTCCTGCATCATACTGATCAGACGAAGGGTGCGTGAATCTCCCACGCGGTAATACACGCGGTTGGCATCCTTGCGGGAGGCAAGGATGCCCTTGTCGCGCAGTATGGCCAGATGCTGGGAGATATTGCTTTGTGAGGTTCCGACGCTTTCGACAATATCCTGAACGCTGACTTCCTGATCGCCCAGGGTGCAGAGAATTTTCAGTCGCAGTGGGTGGGACATCGCCTTGAGTGACCGCGAGGCACGGTTGATGTCTTCATCACGGGAAATCAAGCTTAAGCTCGTGGTCACTGTCATCTGTGCCTTCCTTAAAGTAATGCGCCAAGTCGTTTTATGTTACTGCATTCATTAACAAAACATTATACAATAATAAGCCGTTTGGGCTACAGGCAATCGCGTTCGTCTCGCCCGCTTTCCAGCATGATCCGGATTTGCGTGCCGATTTAGGCACGCTGGGTAGTTGCTGCGGCCATATAGTGTAGACTCATTCCAGTCTAATGAACGAAGAACATGGGCAGACCGTAACACCTGGCACATCATTGAGACCCCTGATACCAGTCATACTGGATGGCTGGGGTTATAGCCAGACCATGCACCATAATGCCACTGCAGCGGCAAACACCCCGGTGTGGGACCGATTATGGGTAGACCGTCCCATACGCTGATTCGAGCCTCCGGCGGACAACCGGCCGACCAGATGGGGAATTCCGAAGTCGGCCACCTGAATCTGGGTGGCGGTCGCGTCATCTACCAGGAGTTCAACCGCGTCAGCCGGTCCATCAAGACCGGGTCGTTTTTTTCCAACCGCACCCTCATGGATGCCGTCGACCTTGCCAAGGAAACCGACAAGGCATTGCACCTGCGGCTGCCTGCTGTCCCGGGTGGTGTGCGCCGTCATGAAGAACACCTACATGTCATGGTTGAACTGGCCGTTGGCGTGGCGTCAGTAGGGTATATCTGCATGCCATCCTCGATGGCAGGGACGCATTCGGGAGAAGATCGGAAGCTGGTTCCGTCGCTCATGGTGGCGACTTCTGACCTTGAGCCGGAAATGAGCGTGTACGAAGTGACGGACATACCGGGCGATTCGATGCCGCTGTCATGGCGGTTGAGGCGGTCGAGCCTGCCTTGGCAGGTGTGACGAATGCCGTAAAGGTTGCCGGTGGCGAGATGCTCATCACCGCGGATCACGGCAATGCCGAATTGATGCTGAACACTGCAACCTGACAGGTGCACACGGCGCATACCACCAATCCGGTACCGCTGGTTTATGTGGGCAGACTGGCGCAAATCGCCGAGCGTGGTTCCCAGTGTGATATCGTACCAGCATGTTGTACTTGATGAACATGGATGTACCTTCTGAAATGACCGATATGCCACTGGTATCCCTGTCTTCCGGGAGCGGGTATGCCAGCCAAGCTGCAGGGCTGAATATCCCTCATGCCAGTCGAAGCCGGAGACAGTGTTCGCGTTTTCGGCTGAATGTGAAATCCAGTCTCTGAAGGCGCCGGAATGATCGCAACCCGCCTGTTGATCCTGCTGGCATTGGCGGCCTGTCCTTTCGACCCGAGTCTCGCCGCGGACCCTGGTAAGACTGCCGGGCAGGAGGAACGGCTGCAACAGCTGCGCACGCGTATTGGCGACCTGAAGAACGAGCTGGGATCGATGCGTGGGCAGAAGAATACAGTGGACGCCGAACTCGAAAAGACGGAAAGGGAAATGGGTGCCGTTGCCTCCGCCTTGCGTCAGCTGGACCAGAAAATTGGGCAGTCACGGGCAAGACTCGATGAACTGGGACACGAGCGTCAGGAAAGTCGGCAGGAACTGCAGGCTATGCGGGCCATACTGACCCGTGATCTGCGTTCCGCCTATGTGCTGGGCCAGCAGCAGCAGGTAAAACTGCTGCTCAATCAGGATGACCCTGCCGTAATCGCACGACTCATGGCCTATTACGGCTATTTCACCCGGGCACGCGCCGATCGCATCCACGGGATAAAGTCAGCCCTGGACGAACTGACCATGATCGAGCAGGAAGTCAGCGAGCAGAAGTCAGGTCTCGAAAAACTGAAGACGGAACAGATTGCAGAATCAGGCCGGCTCGAACAGATGCAGGCACAAAGAAAGGAAGTGCTCACCCGGCTGCAGACCCAGCTCCAGCAAAAATCGGCCGAGCTGACCGCACTGCAACGGGATGAACAGAATCTGCAGCGGCTGGTGGAATCACTCCGGAGAGCACTCAGGGATATTCCACCGTCGACAGCACAATACAAGTCGCTAAGCCCGCTGAAGGGCAGGCTTGTCTGGCCGGTGGAAGGACGTATCGGCATGCCGTTCGGTGCCCTGCAGGCGGATGGGAAACTCCGTTCACGTGGTGTGCTTGTTACCGCATCTGCCGGTGCAGATGTGCACGCCATCGCCAGAGGGAGGGTGGTATTCGCGGACTGGTTGCGTGGTTTCGGGTTGCTGCTGATTATTGATCATGGCAAGGGATACATGTCCTTGTACGGCTATAACCGCAGTCTTTACAAGGAAGTCGGGGACGAGATAGAGGCAGGCGAGGTAATCGCCGCGGTTGGCGACAGCGGTGGGCAAGAGCGATCGGGCCTCTACCTTGAACTGCGCAAGGACGGTCGCCCGTTCGACCCGGTGTCATGGTTTGCCGGCAAGCCGGCTGTCACGGTCTGATGGTCATCGGCGGATGATTTACCGGGTAATCAAAAGCTTTTTACCTTGCAGCCGATACCGCAAACACTGACCCTGTGATATTGTCCCGTTTTTCTGAAAACGAAAGCCTCCCGCAAAAGCCGGTTGGCCGTGCGGCGACACGATCGCCTGATGGAAATGCATATGAAAGCTAAAACTCAGAATACCCTGTTGCTGCTGACGGGGCTGGTTGTGGGCGTACTGGTATCGATAGGCCATGGAGTTTTTGCCGAGCGCGAAGCTGCACAGGCCACATTGCCGGTGGAAGAATTGCGCACATTCAGCGACGTGTTCGGGCGCATCAAAAATGATTATGTCGAATCAGTGGAAGACAAGGCGCTGCTCGAGAATGCCATCCGCGGCATGTTGACCGGGCTTGACCCGCATTCCGCCTATCTCGACGCCGAGCAGTTCAAGGAACTGCAGGTTGGTACCACCGGACAGTTCGGCGGACTTGGGATCGAGGTTGGCATGGAGGATGGCTTCGTGAAGGTCATAGCGCCGATTGATGACACACCCGCGCAACGCGCCGGCGTCAAGGCAGGTGACCTGGTGATACGCCTGGACGAAACACCGGTCAAGGGCATGACGCTCGACGATGCGGTCAAGCTCATGCGCGGCAAACCCGGCACCGATATCGAGCTCACGATCGTGCGAGAAGGGCTGGACAAACCGCTACAGATCAAGATCACGCGTGACATCATCAAGGTCAAGAGCGTCAAGAGTCGTACCCTGACGCCGGGCTATGGCTATCTGCGCATATCGCAGTTCCAGTCCAAGACCGCCGATTACATGATGGATGCGATCGAAAAACTGAAGAAGGAAAATGGTGGCGTGCTGAAAGGTCTGATACTGGATCTCAGAAACAATCCGGGCGGCGTACTCAACGGCGCCGTAGCCGTATCGGATGCCTTCCTGACCAATGGACTTATCGTATACACCGAGGGACGCATCGAGGATTCCAGCCTGCGGTTCAATGCTACGCCGGATGACATCATCGGCAACGCGTCGATGGTGGTGCTGGTAAACCAGGGGTCGGCGTCCGCCTCGGAGATCGTGGCCGGTGCCTTGCAGGACCACAAGCGCGCGATCATCATGGGCGAGCAGACCTTCGGCAAGGGTTCGGTGCAGACCATACTGCCGTTAAGCGGTGGTACGGCTCTGAAATTGACGACGGCACGTTACTTTACACCTTCCGGACGCTCCATCCAGGCGGAAGGCATCAAGCCGGACATCGAGCTACGTTCACTGGAGGTCGCCGAGGTAGAGAAGAATATCGAACCGCTCAAGGAGGCTGATCTCTCCGGACACCTGCAGAACGGGAACGGCGGCAGCACTCCCAAACACGATGACAAAAAAGGCGACGAGGGGAATCCCGAAAACCTGGCGCATGACGACTACCAGCTGTATGAAGCGCTGAATATGCTGAAGGGTCTGGTCATACAGCAGGAACGCATGCAGTGACGCCTGGCGGTGTGTACCCTCGGGTCACCCGTCTGTCTCCCAACAATCGTAAATGCTCTCCTCGTGGTGCTGCCGCAGGAACTTGCCCGGCTGGCTGACTATAATATCCAGCGGGTGCCAGTCAGCCGCCTGATCGAGATCGAACACAGGAGAAAGGGGTTATGGCAAGCGTCCTTGTCCCGCTAGCCCAGGGTTGTGAAGAGCTGGAAGCGGTCACCGTGGTGGACCTGCTGCGCCGTGCCGGGATCAGTGTCGTGACGGCCGGTCTCGATGACCAGCCGGTGCGCGCCTCCAGGGGTATGGTCCTGATCCCGGACGTGACGTTAAACGAGGTGCTCGGGCAGGAATTCGACATGATCGTCCTGCCGGGTGGCCAGCCGGGTGCCACCAACCTGGGCAAGGACGAGCGCGTGACCGGTCTGTTGCAGCAGATGGCGCGCGCCGGGAAATACACTGCGGCGATCTGTGCCGCGCCCAGGGTGCTGGCGCAGAGCGGCTTGCTCGAGGGCCGGCGTGCCACCGGTTATCCCGGATCTCTGGAGACGGAGCGCGTATCGGGGCTGATCTACGTCGATGCGCCCGTGGTCATCGACGGCAAGGTGATTACCTCTCGCGGTCCGGGGACGGCGATGGATTTTGCCCTGCAGCTGATCGAGGTGTTGGCCGGAGAGCGGAAGCGCGAGGAAGTCGAGGCGGGACTGCAACGCATCACACTCTGAAACCGCCCAATGCCGTTGCCGGCCGACGGGCGCCGCATGGCTGTTTCCCGCGTGCCGGCTCCAACATCAATGCCGTCAGCGATCCCTGTTTTTCGGCCAGTTGAGGACAAGCATGGCCAGTCCCAAGCCTCCACATAGCCAGCTCAGCAGAGGTGCGCCGAAGATGATCGCTGGTGCCTGGCCGTCCAGGCCGTAGATGATGGCGGCACCGAGCAGCAGGCCGGTGCCCACGACGGCGTACATGGTGCGGCGATTGGCGCGGTTGATGTCACCGCGCAGGCGGAGCAACTCGGCCGAGGTCCATTCCGCCCGCAGCTTGCCGGTGGTGATCTGCTCCAGTAGCTTGTGCGCCAGAAGAGGGATCTCCGGCAGGGTTTCACTCAAGGCAGGAAGACTTTCTCTGAGATTGCGCAACAGGGCACGCATACCCAGTTGTTCGCTCATGGAGCGTTCCAGGAACGGTTTTGCGGTCTGCCAGAGGTCGAGATCGGGATACAATTGCCGGCCCAGGCCCTCGATATTGAGCAGGGTCTTCTGTAGCAGCACCAGCTGCGGCTGGATCTCCATATTGAATCGGCGTGCTGTCTGGAAGAGACGCAGCAACACATTTCCGAAGGAGATCTCTTTCAGCGGCTTCTCGAAAATCGGTTCGCAGACGGTGCGGATCGCGGATTCGAATTCATCCACCCGCGTGCCGCTTGGCACCCATTCCGATTCAACGTGCAGTTCCGCCACGCGCCGGTAGTCACGGCGGAAGAATGCCAGGAAGTTTTCGGCGAGATAGCGCTGGTCGACGGGATTGAGTGTTCCCATGATGCCGAAATCGACCGCCATGTAACGTCCGGCGGGTGATACGAAGATATTGCCGGGATGCATGTCGGCGTGAAAGAAATTGTGGCGAAAGACCTGGGTGAAAAACAGCTCAACACCGCGTTCGGAGAGCGACTTGAGGTCTATGCCGCTTGCGCGCAAGGCGTCGATATTGCTCACCGAAATGCCGGAGATGCGTTCCATGACCATGACATTGGGCCGGCAGTAGGTCCAGTAGACTTCCGGCACGTAGAGCATGTCGGAATCCTTGAAATTGCGCCGTAGCTGCGATGCGTTGGCCGCCTCGCGCAGCAGGTCGAGTTCGTCATAAAGGGTTTTTTCGAACTCGGCGATGACCTCGCAGGGCCGCAGCCGCCGGCTTTCCTTCCAGTAGCGTTCGGCCATGCCGGCAATCGTGCGCAGCAGGCTCACATCCCGCCTGATGTACTGGCGGATGTTGGGGCGCAGGACCTTCACCACCACGTCGGTACCGTCATGCAGGCGTGCGGCATGGACCTGGGCGATCGAGGCGGAGGCGAGCGGTGTTTCATCAAACGCGAGGAATACCTCGCCGACGGACCGCCCCTGGGCGGCCTCGATCATCGCCTTCGCGCGTGCTCCGGGAAAGGGCGGCACTCGGTCCTGGAGGCGTGCCAGTTCCTCCGCGATATCGTCCGGCAGCAGGTCGCGGCGGGTGGAGAGTATCTGCCCGAACTTGACGTAGATCGGGCCAAGGTCTTCCAACGCCTTGCGGATGCGGATGGCGCGAGGCTCGCGCCGGCGCGGCACCCAGTTCCAGGGTGCGAAATAATAGAGAAAACGAAAAAACCTGAAGAGGTGGGTCGCCAGGATGATCTCGTCCAGGCCATGACGAACCAGGACGAAGTTGATGTGCGCCAGCCGCAGGATCTGCGCCGGGCGTATCACACGTCACCTCGCGCGGCCAGCAGACGCCTGAGGCGCGCCTCCAGACGGTCCGCGTCCATGCCGAGACGGCCGATATCCTCGATGAGGTTCTCGATCTCGATGCGGGTCGGCACCACGCGCAGTTCTTCCTGCAGGTATTCCGACAGGTCCTGCTCCAGCGTGAGGCGCACGTGATCCAGCCACCTGCCCGTGTGGCGTGCCGCGTTGCCAAGCTGATGGGCCAGCACATCGCCGGTGAGTCGGGCGAGTTGTTCCTCCCAGTCGATGTCGATGGCGTCAAGGACCGCCTTGAAGGCCTGCCCGGTTTCCACATCGCCGGAGATTTCCACGTCGCCCGAAAACAGCGTGCCCGTGGCGTTGCCGCGACCGAACCCCAGCCTGGTGATGCCAAGCGGGGTGCCGCGCAATACCGTATCCGGCTTCGGGTCGGGCGCATCAATGAATGCAATGCCCTGCCCTTGCACGCGGAACACAAGCATCAGATCGAGTCCGCGTAATTCCAGGGCGATCACCCGACCATCGAGGCCGGCCAGTCGCGCGCATGCTGTAGGATCCATGCCGAGGTAGCGGTTGAAGGTGAATGCCAGGCTGCGGGTGATACCGGCGCTGAGTTTCATCGCGCTTCACGTGCCAGCTGGTGCAGGGACTTGAGCGCCTCGTCCTCGCGAATGACGACACTGCCGGCGAGCAGGTCGTGCCATCCCTGCCGGCGTTTGTTCCAGAGGATCCAGAGCAGACCGAGCAATCCCGGCAGAACCGCCACGATCACGCCCAGTGTGCGCTTCACCGACCGGACGAGGCCGATACCGTCCCCGCTGCGGGCGTCGACCAGGCGGCAGTCCATCAGTCGGAGCCCCGGGGTTCCCTGCAGCCAGGCATCGAGCGTCACTTTCAATATCAGAGCGAGCAGGGCGCCGCTGCCGGCAGCATAATGAAAGGCGCGCGATCCCTTGTCCGGCGTCTCCCCGGTAAAGGTCATCCATGCCAGCAGGGCGCAGGCGATGACGGCGGCAATCAGGATGATATTGATCAGCAGCGCCGCAAGGCGCCGTCCCGGACTGGCGTATTCGACGTCAGCCATGTTCAAAATTTGTAACCGCGGTGTATGGCGACGATCCCGCCCGTCAGGTTGTGATAGTCACAATCCTCGAAGCCGGCTGATTCGAGCATTCCGATCAGCGTCTCCTGATCCGGGTGCATGCGGATGGATTCGGCAAGATAGCGGTAGCTCGCGGCGTCTTTGGCAATCAGCTGTCCCAGCCGCGGCAAAATCGAGAAGGAGTAGAAGTCATAGGCCGGTCTCAGCAGGGCGGCCGGCCGGGAAAATTCCAGGATCAGGAGGCGGCCGGCCGGCTTGAGCACCCGGTACATGGAGTCCAGGGCGGTTTGCTTGTGGGTGACGTTGCGCAGGCCAAAACCCATGGTAATGCAGTCGAAGCTGTTGTCGGGAAACGGCAGTCGCTCGGCATCGGCCTGGACGTACTCCACATTGCCGGCGATGCCCTTGTCCAGCAGACGGGCACGGCCGGTATGGATCATGGCGCTGTTGATGTCGGACAACACCACCCTGCCCTGCGGTCCCACCTTCGCGGCAATCAGCAAGGCCAGGTCGCCGGTTCCGCCGGCAAGATCGAGGACCCGCTGGCCCGGCTGGATATTCGACATGCCGATCGCCAGCCGCTTCCAGAGTCGATGGATACCCAGCGACATCACATCGTTCATCAGATCGTAATCCGTGGCGACCGAGTCGAACACGCCGCGCACCCGCTGCGCCTTTGCCTCTACCGGTACCTTCTGAAAACCGAAATGGGTGGTCTTGTCTGACATGCTGGCTGTTGGCTGGATGGTGTAACGGTCCTGTCAACCGACGGGAACCCTGGCGCCGGGTACACTCAGGCCGGTGACTTGCGCTTGTGTCCGGCCGCCTCCAGTCTGCGCAGGTAGTCGGCCCAGTAGCTATCCCGGTTCTGGCCCAGCTTGTAGAGCGTTTCCCAGGAGTAGATGCCGGTGTCATGCCCGTCATCGAAATGCGGCAGGATGGCATAGCTGCCCACCGGATCGACATGGGTGATGGTGACATCTTCCTTGCCGATTTGCAGCACCCCCTGCCCGGGCCCATGGCCCTGGACCTCGGCGGAGGGTGAATAGACCCGCAGGTATTCATAGGGTAATTGAAACCGGGAGCCGTCCTCGAAGGCGATTTCCAGTTTACGCGATTTCTGGTGGAGGCTGATTTCCGTGGGTCTGGGCGTGCTGGTCATGGTGGCTTCCGGGTCGTATGGTCCGACTAGAGTATATACCGGCTCAGGTCTTCATCCTTTGCCAGCTGGTCGAGATGTTCATTCACGTACGCGGCATCGATCATGACGCGGCTGCCGGAGCGGTCCGTTGCTTCAAAGGACACGGTTTCCAGCAGGCGCTCCATGACGGTGTGCAGGCGTCGTGCGCCGATATTTTCCGTGCGCCGGTTGATGTCGCTGGCGATCTCCGCGATGCGCTTGATGCCGTCCGGGGAGAATTCCAGCGTAACCGCCTCGGTGGCCATGAGGGCGGCG
>JAHKKL010000203.1 GCA_020027635.1 Gammaproteobacteria bacterium | reverse complement strand
ATGCGCTTTTCATGGATCAGGTCAGGCGGGCGCGTCAGGTCGTACTTCATTCGAGTGTCTCTCCTGGTAACGGGTAGCTTGACTGTGGTCCGCGGCGGCACCCCGCGGACCCGCCGGTCAGGTAAGGCTGGGATGTGCATCTTAAACAGCCGCACGGGTCGCTTCAATAGAGCCGGCGGCAGCGCCAGCGGGCACGCTCACCGCGGCGGTGTATCGTCAGCGCCTCACGGTTTCCTAATATGCCTGTGGTACCGTGCCTGAAAGTACCATTAATTGAGTCCAGGGAGTTAAAACTTCAGCAGGGAGGTGGAATACCGACAGCATGTGTGATGACTTACTGGAATGCCTGCGGGTGGTTCTGGCCATGATCGCCCTGGTCATCATCCCGCCGCTGCTGTTGTCCTGGCTTTGGTTCGCCGTGTTGAGGTGATAGTGGAGAAAAGGGGGTCAAAGCCAAATGGCACTTACTTAAGAATGTAGCCTGGGTTGAGCGGCAGCGAAACCCGGGTTTCACTGCGTTCAACCCAGGCTACTTCCTATCAATTGCGCTTAAGTAAGTGCCATTCGGGTCAAAGCGCTTTTCTTCATGCGCCGGCGTAAGCGGCGCCTGGCTGTGATCTGTTCAGAAAAGGGCTTTGACCCCTTTTCCCCGGGTCTGGTTGGTTTCTCACCGTGATGACTTCGTCATGCTCTCCAGCGCGGTTTCGGCGACGCGTGCGTAATCGTCGTTGAAATGATGGTCGCCGGGCAGCTTGCGCAGGGTGACGGCCGTGTCTTTCAGGTCGGGGCAGGCGCTTGCCGACCCTTCGTCCGACCCGTAGATGCAGATTGCCGTGACGGCCGGCATCCGCCGGATTTCATCGGCCACCGGCAGGCCGGCCTCCGATGTGTCGCCCAGCCAGTTGGTCAGGTGAAACTCGAATTCCGCCTGGGGACCGAGGCCGGCGAATACCACACGCTCGATCCGGGTTAGTACCGGTGGCGGCAGGCGATTCACGATAAAGGGCAGGACATCCGCCCCGAAGGAGTAGCCGAACAGGATCACGCGCCGTTTGTCCCAGTGTTCCGTGTACCACTCGATGATCGCGGCGATCGCCGCGGCGGTTTCCGCGGGTGTGCGTTTCTTCCAGAAATAACTGAGCGAATCGAGTCCGACGGTGCCGATGCCCTGCGCGGCAAAAATAGCGGAAACACCCCGGTCCAGCGCCGCCCAGCCACCATCGCCCGAGAGCATCACCACCAGCCGGTCATCGCCCGGTGATTGCGCTGGCACCTCCGTGAGCGGCAGACCGGCCAGCGAGGCGGTGCCGGTCACCTGCTGAGCTATCCGGGGATCGAGCCACTGCATGAGCGCCATGAATTCCGGTAACGCCGCACTGGAGTATGGCGGTCCGGACGGCCCATTGATCACGGTCAGCTGGGCATCCGGGACGCGGGAGAAGAAGATCCCGGCGGGAGGATTGCCCTGGTCGAGGGCGGTTTTCGGCTGGAACACGAACCACGGCGCGTTCAGACGGGGCAGCGATTCCAGCGCGGCGGGGGAGGTGCCCGCGGGATGGTCCGGCCACCCGATCTCACGGCAGGGCGTCATCCCTGACGGCACCTCGGCACGAAAATCGATGCTGACCGCGGCGTGCAACTGATGCGGCCGGGCCTGGGCGGCGGCGAGATAGGCGAGCGCGGCGCCGCTGCCGGTGCCGACCACGATCGGTGGATCGGCGGCGAGGTTGCCGACGGATGAGATGACCTGGCGCTCAAGCGACTGGACGGCCGCGGCGATGTCCACGCAGCTTTGCCGGTCTGCGCCCGACGCGGCGGCAAGCCATTGCCCCGGCCGCACCTGGGCGACGGCGTAATCGAGATCCGCGAGCGCGCCAGCGAGGCTCGCTCGCGGTTGCGGCGGATCCTCCGCGAACAGTACGACCAGCCCCTTGGGTTTGTCGGCGTGGATGACCAGCACGACCGGTCCGAAGGGAGACCCTTGAAGTGTCTGCAGGGTTTCGGCTCCCGCGGAGGGGGCTGTGATCGCAAGGCTCAGCAGCACGGCGAGTGAGATGCGCATGACGCTCCGTTACCGCTTGCCGGCCTTCAGGAATATTCGCCGGTATCCGCCGGCGATCAGCGCCGCTGTGTCCACCAGCAGCATGGGCAGAGGAGTCAGGATCGGATAGGCGAGATAGGTGCTGCGCCATTCAGGATGGAATTTTTCCTTGAAGCTTCGCAGCCCCTTGTAATTGTAAAAACGGTTGCCGAACTCGAAGGCCAGGCGGGCGAGTTTTTCGCTGGGGCGCGCATAACGGGTCTTGCCCACGCCGCCCAGCGGCGAGATGCCCAGATTGAAGTAGAGATATCCCTGGCGCCGGGCATATTCAAGCAGTTCCACGAACAGATAATCCATGGTGCCGGCCGGGGCATCCGGGTGGTGACGCATGAGGTCGATGCTGAGTTCCGCGTGACTGCCATAGTCGGGCATCAGGTTGAGCGCGGGAGGCAGCGGCTGCTCGAGCAAGTCGAAGCTGACGCCGCCGCGCCTGGCGCGGTTGACGCTGTGGCGCAGTGCTTCGCCGCGTTTGCCCGTGATGGTGAAGTCCGCGAGCTTCACGAGCGCCGTTTCGCCCAGCTTGAACAGCGCGAACCCGGCATCGTGATAGCGGGGTATCTGGGCTTCGCTGACTTCGTAGAAACACGGCGTCAGGTCGTGGCGATCGGCGTATTCGCGGAATGCGATGATGGCGGCGCTGTATGCCGCCGGATCGCCGCAGGGATCGCCCAGGGCCACCAGTCGGTCGCGGATCGGCGCATACTGAACGAACGCCTTGCGGTCGGGCGACCACCGCAGGAATTTGTCGCCGAGAAACACCAGGTGTGCGAACCTGCCGCCGCCGTACTGATTGAGCACGGCGTCGACCTCCGCCAGTTCCTGCGTGTCGGGTTTTGCCGGCGCCGCTTTCGGCCGCTGGAAGAAGGACCATCCGATGAAGGCAACGGCGACCGATGCGGCGACCAGCAGGCCGCGCGCGAAACGCGGCGCCTCCAGGGCGGGTTCGAAGTGCGACAGATACTTCCAGCCCAGCGGAATTTCTCCGTGTACCCAGTCGCCGAGCCAGGCGAAACCGACGACGGAGGCGAGCATTGCAGTCAGCCAGGCGAGGCTGCGGGGACTCAACAGCGGATAGCTCTGGCGATAGAAACGTCTGCGTTGCATCCGCAGCAGCAGCGCCACGGCGGTCAGGATGGCGGCCTCCTCGTAATCGATGCCCTTGAGCAGGCTCAACAGGGCGCCGCCAACGAGCAGCGCCACGGTCACGTGATAGGCGCCGCGGACCTGCTCGGCGATGCCGCGCGAGAGCGCGATCAGCAGCACGCCGGTGGCGACCGACAGCAGGTGCGAGACTTCGATGGCCGCCAGCGGCACGTGCAGGATCAGCACTTCCAGACGGTCTGCCAGTGTGGGAAAAGCGGCGGAGATGAGCAGCACGACGCCTCCGCCGAAGGTCAGGTAGGCCAGCACCCGCACACCGAGCGAGGCGAGCAGATTCAGCGGCAGTCTCAGCAGCGCCAGCATCCGGTGGTCGCGCCACTGGCGCGCCAGCGCCAGGCGTTGCCAGTGTTCCGACAGCACCAGCTTGTCCGCGCCCACATAGACGCCGATGAACCAGGGCACCAGGTAATAGCACAGGCGATAGAGCAGCACGCCGGAGACCACCTGTTCCGGACCGCCCGCGAAGGGCGCAAGCAACACCACCAGCGCGGTATCGAACACGCCCAGTCCGCCCGGGATCAGACTCAATATGCCGAGCGCGGAAGCCAGCACGAAGCCGGACAAAAACTGTGGCCAGGGTATCGCCGCGCCGCTCAGCTCGGTCGCAACCCAGGCCGCCGCCGCCGCCAGCAGCCAGTCCAGGGTCGAGAACGTGATCAACCTCAGCAGCGACCATCCGGATTGCGGCGGCAGGCCACTCAGTACCCGCGAGAACATCCCTTTGGTCAAAGCGAAGAAATAAACCGGCAGGTAGGCGGCGAAGCCGCCGAGCGCCACCCAGACGGTCCAGGCCGGGATCGGCAGTTGATTCATGCCTGGCGCACCGGCGAGCAACAACGGCCAGCAGAGGACCGCCAGACCTACCGGCACCGAAGCCATGATCAGTCCGGAGTAGGCCGCGGCGCGCCCGGCATCGATCCGCTCGCTGGTGAGCAGCAGCATGCGGATGCCCGATCCCGCGAGGCCGGAGAGCCCGATCATGTTGTTGAAGGTGTTGGCGATCCAGGCGTTGCGCATGAGGGTGGGCAGCGGGAGCCTGATGTCGAGGGCGCGGGCGGCGTGCCAGTCGTACACGGTCATGGCGAAGACGCCCGTCACGGCGATGAGCTGGACGATTAACAGTTGCGGCAGGCTGAGCGCCTGCAACGCCTGGCGCACGGCGTGTATATCCAGACCGCGCAGTTCATGGAGGGCGAGTACGGCGACCAGAGCGAGAAATGCAAGGGGCAGCGCACGCCGGACCCAGTGCATCCAGCGCAAGGGCTCCATCTCCGCACTATCGCCGGCCTCTTCTCCGGTAGCTGAGGCAAGCGGGCGGTTGTCTGTAGTTTCCCCGGTATTCATGAAATCGCCATGTTGATGATAAGACCTGCAAACCCGGCCAAGTTTACCGCAGGTCCCGGGCGCGGTGCGGATGGTATTGCGGTTGCGGCCGCCGCCGGCCGAGTCGCGCCGTGCATCGCACGGGGACGCCAGCCCCGCGACACGATCCGCGGCACGCTACAGCGCAGGATCCGCTTCCGGGGTTTTTCCCGCCACCGGCGTGAGGGGCGCCTGGCTGCGCAGTGCCAGGATCCCGGCAATCGCGATGAGCAGGGCGCCGCCCGCAAACCGCGGCGTGAGCACATCCTCCCAGAACAGATGGCCGTACGCCGCGGCGAACACTACCGAGAAATAGGTGAAGGGGCCGACCCGCGCCGCTGGCGCCGCGCCATAACCGAGCGTCAGCAGGAACTGTCCCGCAGTGCCCGCCATCCCGATCAGCAGCAGCAGGAAAAGCCCGGCCGGCGCCGGCGTCTGCCATGCCCAGGGCATGGGCAGCGCCGAGATGGCCGTGGACAGGACGGCGAAGTAGAACACGACCCGCGTGGCCGGTTCCGTCCGGGTCAGGCGGCGCACCGTGACCTTCGCGACCGCCCCCAGCATTCCGCCCAGCAGTCCGATCAGCGACGCCAGGTTGATCGCGCCCCCCGGGTCGAGGACCAGCATCACGCCGAAGAACCCGATCGGCACCGCAAGCAGGGCGAGCCTCCCGGGCGGTTCCTTGAGCCACAGGAAGACCAGCACGGGGATGAAAACGGGCGATGTCATCTGCAGCAATACGCCGTTGGCGATGGGGAGGTGGCCCAGGGTATAGAAGAAACAGTACATGGCGGAGACCCCGGTCGCGGCCCTCAGCAGGTGCAGGTGCGGGACGCGCGTGGCGAGCGCCGGCAGGCCGCCGTGACGCTGCACGATCGGCAGGATCATGAGAAGTCCCATGACGTTGCGCATGAACACAATGACCTCGTTGTTCAGGGTCACGGCGGCGAACTTGACGGCGGCCCCCATGGTCGCGAACAGCAGCTCCGAGGCGACGATGAGCAGGGCGCCGGCGAGGATATTCTGGCGGTATGGCATGCGGATGACGGGGGATGAAAAGCGTGTCGGCGTGAGTGGGTGTGCTGAAAACAGGTGCGATATCCGCCGGGTGCGTTAATCGCTTCGGGTCGGGATGGTTTCGAATAGTAACGCGTGTTGCACGGGAAATCTGCCGCGAACCTGGTGACTGGCCATATCGCCACGCGCGTCGGGATGGCCGCGCCGGAAGGCATCGCGGGCGGAAAGACGGGCAAATGGCGGGATCAAGTGAAACGTCTGGCGGATGGGCGCTCAGGCACCTCATGGGGTCTTCCGTCAAGGCGCTCAGCCTGTCAATTCTGTCAGTCTATTACCAATCCTGACATGCCATATCTGGCAGTCTCTTGAATGGGTAGCTTTTGGGTGGATTAGAATTGTTCAAAAAACAATTTGTTAGTGTGCGAGGCAGGTCGGTTTAATGCTGGCATGGGTATTGCTGAATTTCAGCGTGTCAACAGAAGCCGTGGCTGTGCCTGAACAGATAATGACAAGCGCATCCAGAAGTGCGGTACGGTTGGTCACGCATCAATAAATCGATAACACCGATCCGTTGGGGATGGCGGTAGCTCCACCAACTGGACGGTCAACAGGGGAGAAGTTTCATGAAAAAAGGAAACACCGGCAATCTCGATAACGAAATAGCAAGCAACGCAGAGCCTCTCGACGTTCCTGCCGCGCATATCACCCGCCGCGGCTTCATGCAGGCGGCCGCGGTCTCGGTGGGGGCGGTGGCAATGGCCGGCATGGGTCTGCCGCTGCCGGCGATGGCCGCAAAACCGGGCGGCGGCGTCACCCGCTGGCCGCTGCACATTCCCCCCGTCATCGCACCGAGCGGCACGCTCACCTGCGCACCCGTCTCGGTCAACATGGGAGACGGAGTGCAAAGAGGGGTGTGGGCCTACAACGGTGCCTTCCCCGGCCCCACGCTCCTGGCCAACAGCGGGGATACGGCGACCATCACGCTGCAAAACAATCTGTCGGAGGAGACCATCACCCATTGGCACGGGATGATCGTCGATCACCAAAATGACGGCCACCCGATCTATGCAATCGGGCCGGGAGGGACTTACCAGTATTCTTTTCCCATCCAGCAGCGTGCCTGCCTGAACTTTTACCACCCCCATCCCCACATGTTGACCGGCAAGCAGGTTGCCCTCGGGCTGGCCGGCGCGTTCATCGTCAGGGATAGCCAGGAAATAAGTCTCGGTCTGCCTTCCGGCGCCTATGAGGTGCCGCTGATCATCCGTGACGCCAAGTTCGACAGTTCGGGGAATATGGACTACACGTCGAAGTCGTCCGGGTTTCTCGGGAGCTTTCCCCTGGTCAACGGCACGCTCAGTCCCTACCTCAACGTGAACAGGGGCGTCACGGATG
>JAHKKL010000202.1 GCA_020027635.1 Gammaproteobacteria bacterium | reverse complement strand
ATCGATTACAAGGACATCAATCTGCTGAGGCAGTACGTTACCGAGACCGGCAAGATTGTGCCCAGCCGCATTACCGGCACCAAGGCGAAGTACCAGCGCCAGCTGTCAACGGCCATCAAGCGCGCTCGCTACCTGGCGCTGCTGCCATACTGCGACGCCCACTGATCGGATAAATCCGGCACAGCGCTTTATCTGACTGTGTCCTGACCAGGGTGCTCAGGGTATGAAGGCGCTGGCTGGTTTTATTGTCAGCGGTCGCTATCAGGCGATCCTGTCGGCGTCGATCTGCGGGATGCTGGCGTTCCTGCTGCCACCGTTCAGCACACTGACGAATTATCTGGGCGCGGCAGTCGTCTCGCTGGTAACCCTGCGTATCGGCGTATCGCAAGGGCTGCTGGTTCTGGTTGCCGCGACGGCGGTTACCATGCTGTTTTACCAGGTCACGGGTGTGCCGGCGGCAACCATCGCCGTTACGGTGCTGCTGTTGTGGGTGCCCTGCTGGCTTATCAGTCTGGTGTTGAGGCGGACGGTGAGCCTGGCGGCTGCCATGCTCGCGGGGGCCGTGCTCGGTATCGTGGCGCTGGTCCTGATCTATGCGGTGATGGGTGACCCCGCGACCTGGTGGTATGAACATCTGGTGCTGATCCGGTCGGCGCTGGAAGAAGCGGGGCTGTTTCCGCAAGGCGTTTCGGTAGACACGCTGCTGCAGGACCTCTCCCGCCTGATGACGGGTGTGATCGTCGCCTCACTCGCGCTCGGCGCGGTGTGCAGCCTGCTGCTGGGGCGCTGGTGGCAGGCTTTGCTGGTCAACCCAGGCGGGCTGCACAGTGAATTCTGCGACCTGCGTTTCCCGCAGGCAATGGGATTCATGGTGCTGGGACTGATGATTTTTACCCAATTCGCCAGCGGAGCGGCAAGCGACATGACGGCGCAGGGTGTCCTGGTGATGCTGGTGCCGTATTTGTTTGCCGGTCTGGCCGTTGTGCATGGCCTGGTGGCGCGGCACGGTCGCGGCAAGGGCTGGCTGATTGCGGTATACGCGCTGCTCGGCATTATTCCGCAAGCGGCACTGCTGCTGGCCGGGCTTGGATTGGTTGATACCTGGGTTGAATTTCGCCGGCGTCTGGGCGGCGGCAAGCCAGAACGATGAATAGAGCTATCTGCTGGAGGTCGTCACGATGGAAGTCATACTGCTTGAGAAGATAGAACACCTGGGTGCCATGGGTGACCGTGTCAGGGTGAAACCCGGTTATGGCCGTAATTTCCTGATCCCGCAGGGCAAGGCGGCGTCGGCCACGGCGGAGAACATTGCCGCATTCGAGGCGCGTCGGGCGGATCTGGAGCAGGCCGCCGCCGCGGCTCTTGCCACGGCGCAGGCGCGTCGTGACCAGCTTGCCGGTCTGATCATCAGGCTGTCCGCCAAGGCCGGCGATGAAGGCAAGCTGTTCGGATCGGTCGGCACCGTGGATGTCGCACATGCCGTCACCGCTGCCGGCGTCAGGCTTGAACGCCACGAGATCCGTCTGCCCAACGGTCCGCTGCGTCAGGTGGGCGAGCACGCCGTGCGGCTGCATCTGCACAGCGACGTCAATGTCGAACTAAAACTTGTCATTGAAGCGGAATAATAAAACGCGTTCTCAGGCAGTCACCGCAAGCTGTTGACGCGAGTGGTTAACGGGCAGTCGCAATGACTGCCCGTCGCGGATCAGGGTCTGGCAGGCACAAAGGCGGGGCGAATTCAAGATATCCATTGCCGGGTGTTTGTGCTATTAATGCGCCCGGGGATAGCAGTACCGAAGCGCACGCATAAACAAATAACGTTCATTCCATGGCTGAATCGCTACGTTCCGCTGATGTAATCCGTGCCGAAACCGATGTCCTGAAAGTGCCGCCGCATTCGCACCAGGCGGAACAGGCCGTGCTGGGCGGATTGATGCTCGACAACACCGCCTGGGAGAGGGTGGCCGACCATGTCATCGAAGAGGATTTCTACCGCCGCGATCACCGCCTGATATTCCGCGCCATCGCCGAGCTGGCCGAGCGCAACAGCCCGTTCGATGCCGTAACCCTCTCGGAATGGCTCGGGCAGCACAAGCTGCTGGATGACGTGGGCGGGCTCGCCACCCTCGGCGCCCTGGTGCAGGGCACGCCGAGCGCCGCAAACATCCAGGCCTATGCCGATATCGTCCGTGAGCATTCCGTGCTGCGGCAATTGATCTCGGTGGGCAACGAGATCGCCGGCAGCGCCTTTGTCACTGAAGGCCGCAGTTCCGGCGAACTGCTGGAACATGCCGAGCAGCGGGTGTTCCAGATCGCCGAACGCGGTAAGCGCGGGCAGCGCGGTTTTCGCAGCATTCGCAGCCTGCTCGGCGCGGCCGTTGACCGCATCGACAAGCTGTTCCAGCAGGATGAGCCGATCACCGGAGTCTCCACCGGCTTTGCCGACCTCGACGAGATGACGGCCGGACTGCAGCCCTCGGACCTGATCATCGTGGCCGGACGACCCTCCATGGGCAAAACCACCCTGGCGATGAATTTCGCCGAGAATGCCGCCATCCGCCACCAGGTGCCGGTGGCCATCTTCAGCATGGAAATGCCGGGCGAACAACTCGCCTTGCGCATGATGTCTTCACTGGGTCACATCGACCAGCACAAGATCCGCACCGGCAAGCTGGACGATGATGACTGGCCACGCCTCACCTCGGCAGTCAGTCTGCTCGATTCCGCGCCGCTGTTCATCGACGACACGCCGGCCCTGTCGCCGACCGAGATGCGCGCGCGCGCCCGGCGCCTCAAGCGCGAACACCAGATTGGCATGATCGTCATCGACTACCTGCAGTTGATGCAGGTGCCGGGCACGCGTGAAAACCGGACCACGGAAATCTCGGAGATATCGCGCAATCTAAAGGCGCTGGCCAAGGAGCTGGAGGTGCCGGTGGTGGCGCTGTCGCAGCTCAATCGCGGTCTCGAGCAACGCACCGACAAGCGCCCGGTCATGTCCGACCTGCGCGAATCCGGGGCCATCGAGCAGGATGCCGACCTCATCCTGTTCATCTACCGCGACGAGGTCTACCACGAGGACAGCCCGTACAAGGGCAGAGCCGAGATCATTATCGGCAAGCAGCGCAACGGTCCCATCGGCACCAGGCACCTCACGTTCCGCGGCCAGTTCACCCGCTTCGAGAACTACGCCGACGATGCCTACAGCGGCGGTGAGTTTGGATGACGCGCCCCGTGCGGGCGCGCATCAATCTGCCAGCCCTCCAGCATAACTTCGAGCGCGTCAGGCAATACGCCCCGCAAAGCCGGATCATGGCCGTCGTCAAGGCGCATGCCTATGGCCACGGACTGGTCAATGCCGCGCGGGCGCTTCCCGCGGCCGATGCCTTCGGGGTCGTATCCATGGACGAGGCGATCTCCCTGCGCGAAGCCGGATTCGACCGTCGCATCGTGCTGCTGGAAGGACTCTACGGAGCGGATGAGACCGGCCTCGCCGGCGGTTACCGCGTCGATGTCGTCATACACCACGCCGAGCAGATCGGCTTTATCGAGCGGGCCCGGTCGGGGCGGCCGCTGGATGTCTGGCTCAAGATCGACACCGGCATGCACCGCCTGGGTTTCGAACCGGCCGTTGTCCCCGCCGTCGTGGAACGTCTGCGCCGCATCGCTCGGGTGGCGGACATCCGTTTCCTCTCGCATTTCTGCTGCGCCGATGAGGTGAACGCGGGTCACACCCTGCGTCAGCACCGGCTATTCCTGCAAACGCTGGAGGGCCTGGCGGGCGAGCGTTCGCTCGCCAATTCCGCCGCCGTGCTGGCCTGGCCCGATACCCACCTCGACTGGGTACGTCCCGGTGTCATGCTCTACGGCAGCTCGCCGCTGCCGCACGCCTCCGCCGCCGATCTCGGTCTGCAGCCGGTGATGACGCTGGGTACGCGCTTGATCGCCGTGACGCAGCGCCGCCGGGGCGACCCCGTGGGATACGGTGCCGCCTGGGAATGTCCGGAGACGATGCCCATCGGTATCGCGGCGATCGGCTACGGGGACGGTTACCCGCGCCATGCACCGTGCGGGACGCCGGTGCTGGTGAACGGCAGACGGGCGGCGCTCGCCGGGCGCGTGTCCATGGACATGATCGGCATCGATCTGCGCGGGCATCCCGAGGCCCGTGTCGGCGATCCCGTCACCCTGTGGGGCGAGGGCCTGCCCGTCGATGAAGTCGCCGCCGCGGCCGGCACGATTTCCTACGAACTGTTCTGCGGTGTGAGCAGCCGGGTGGTCTTTGACTATGTCGAGTGAGCCGGTGGTCATCGAACCTTACCTAAGTGATGGACAAACCTGTAGCCTGGATGGAGCGAAGCGGAATCCGGGAATGTTGAGGTATTTCCCCGGGTTTCGGCCCTGAGGGCCTGCACCCAGGCTACTGCGGATATGTTGACGATTCAGGTAAGGCTCAATAATACCGGGCTATTGAGCGGATCCGGCTGATGGCGAAAACGAAATCGGTGTATTCCTGCAACGCCTGCGGCGCGCAGTTCCCCCAGTGGGCCGGGCAATGCGG
>JAHKKL010000201.1 GCA_020027635.1 Gammaproteobacteria bacterium | reverse complement strand
GTCGAAGGGTGAACGGGAAATGCCATAAATGTCAGGCGATTTGTCCGTTCATGGTTCGACAGGCTCACCACGAATGGACTTAATCAGAGCTTCCTTAAGATGTTTTCTGTGGATTCAGTGGATTCCGTGGCTATAAACCAGAATCAGGTTTAAGCAAGGCACTGTCGGGCCGGGGACGGTCCGGGGTAAACCGTCAGGTCGGATATTCAGCCGGCACGGCGCGGGGGTTTCTTTTTCCTTGCGGGTGGTTTGACGCCCTGCGCGCGTTCCAGCATGTCGCGTGCATGTTCCCGCGTCTGCCGCGTGATCTCGATACCGCCCAGCATGCGCGCCAGCTCGTCGATGCGCTCATCCATGCCGAGTTTTCGGATGCGGGTGCGGGTGGCGTCCTCTGATGCGAGCTTGGTGACCTGCAGCTGCTGATTCGCGAGGGCGGCAACCTGGGGCAAGTGGGTGACGCAGAATACCTGCCGGTTCCTGCCCAGGGTGCGCAGTTTCTGCCCGACGATCTCGGCCACCCCGCCGCCGATCCCGGTGTCCACTTCGTCGAAGATCAGCGTGGGGATGCAGGCGCTGCGCGGTGACATGACCTGAATGGCGAGACTGATGCGCGATAACTCTCCGCCCGAGGCCACCCGGGACAAGGCCTCCGCGGGCTGACCGGGGTTGGCGCTGACCAGGAAGGCGATGCCGTCCTGTCCGTGCGGACCGAACGGCCTGTTCTTGTCATACTGGACATCGACCTGGAACACGCCACCCGGCATGCCGAGCGCCTGCATGGCCTCGGTGACCTGTCCGCCAAACTGTCTGCCCGCCTCGCGCCGGCGAACCGATAACTGCCGTGCGGTTTCCAGATAGGCGCTCTCCAGGGTGGCCAGCCTCGACTCCAGAACGGCGCGCCGCTGGTCGGCATCCTCCAGCGAATCAAGCTCGCGGCGCATCGCTTCCTGTACCGACGGCAGTTGCTCCGGGGCACAGCGGTGCTTGCGGGACAGATCGTGGATGAGTCCGATGCGGGTTTCCAGAACCTGTAGATGCCCCGGGTCCACTTCCAGTCCTTCCGCCTGATACCTGAGACCGTCGGCGCATTCCTTCACCAGGACCAGGATCTCGCCCAGGAGCTGCGCGGTTGCCGACAGGCGGTCGTCGAACGCGACCAGGTGCTCCGTTTCATTGAGTGTCTGGCTGATCTGCTGATAGGCGGAGCCGGTTTCATCGTCATACAGCCGCTCCAGGCCGCGCCGGCAGGCGCCGAGCAGCTCTTCGGCATTGGCCAGCCGGCCGTGCTCTCTGCCCAGACGGGTGATTTCATCCGCATCAAGCTGCAGCGCCTCCAGTTCCTGCAACTGGTAGTGCAGCAGATCGAGGCGCGCCTCGCGTTCCTGCCCGGTGCGGATAACGGTCTCGAGTTCCTCCCGGGTTGCTTTCCAGTCGCTGAAGATCGCGGTGATATCGGCCAGGGGGGCATCCTGTGCGGCGAAATCATCCAGCACCTGGCGCTGTACCGCTGCGTGCAGGAGGGACTGGTGTTCGTGCTGGCCATGGATATCGACGAGTTGTTCGCCCAGCTCACGCAGGGCCTGCAGGGGGACCGGCAGGTTGTTGATGAATCCGCGTGAGCGGCCATCGCGGTTGATGACCCGGCGCAGCTGGCATTCGCCGTCCGCCTGCAGTTCCCTGTCCTCGAGCCAGCGGGCGACGGCCGGCATGTCCTGGATCGCGAAGCCGGCCGAGATCTCGGCGCGCTCGCACCCGTGGCGGATGACATTGCCGTCGGTGCGGTCACCGAGGACTAGCCCGAGCGCGTCGATCAGGATTGACTTGCCCGCGCCGGTTTCTCCCGTCAACGCCGTCAGACCGGCGTCGAACTCGAGATCTGCCTCCTCGACGATGGCGAAATTGCGAATGTGGATGTCGGTGAGCATGATGACGGACGGCGATTATTACCGCAGTGGCGCGGGGCGCCCGATGGTTTGCAGGCTGATCGACATATCGTTACCTCGAAAATCCGAGCCGGATTCATTGTAGGAGCGGGCTTGCCCGCGAATACGGTGTTCCAGTATCAACTGGTTCGCGGGCAAGCCCGCTCCTACAGAAGAAATCACGATTTTCTGAATCAAGGCTGCTCGCTCCAGCGCAGTTTCCTGCGCAGGATATCGAAGTAATCGTGACCGGGTGGATGGATGAGTCGCAGGTCATGGTCGTGTCTGCGCACAGTGACCCGGTCCCCGGGGTCCAGGGTGAGGTTGATCTGCCCGTCACAGGAGATCTGGGCCTGCAGCGTGCCTTCGCGGATGACGATCTCGATGCTCGAATCGTGGTTGATGACGATCGGACGGTTGCTGAGCGTATGCGGGCAGATCGGCACCAGGGTGATGGCATCGAGGCTCGGGTGCAGTATCGGCCCGCCGCCCGACAGGGCGTAGGCGGTCGAACCCGTCGGCGTGGCGACGATCAAGCCGTCGGACCGGTTCCTGTTCAGGAAATGGCCGTCGATCCAGGTATCGAGCTCGATCATGCGCGCGATATCTTTCTTGTGAATGATGACATCATTGAGGGCGGTGCTTTCACCAACCGGTTCCCCGTTTCTGTCCACCGTGGCATGCAGGAGCGTACGCTGCTCCTCGATGAAATCGCCGCCCAGGATTCTCTCGATTTGCGTGTCCATCTCTTCCGGCGATACATCCACCAGAAAGCCGAGACGTCCCAGATTGACGCCCAGCACGGCGCAGCCGGGATCGGCCAGGCTGCGCGCCGCATTGAGCAGCGTCCCGTCGCCGCCGACCACGATGGCGAGGTCGCATTGCCTGGCCAGGGCGTCACGCGTAACCACCGGGTAGGCGCTCCCGGCAAGCATGTCCGCCACGCCGTCATCCAGCAGGATCTGCAAGCGGTGGCGCTCGAGCAGCGCGGTCAGCGCACACAGGGTGGCCGACACGTAGCGGTCACCGGACTTGCCGATGAGGCCGACGCGCGCAAAGGGAGTATTCATGGATCGTTATCCGGATCGAGAGGCTGGAAAGCTACCATGACTGCACAGGCGCGCCAACTCCCCCCGAAGCCGCCGGTTCGCCCCCGTGGTTTCGTGCGCGACAGGGTAATCGTCGGTTGCGTGCTTTCCGCTGGCACTCTATAGTTGAGAGTGCCAAGCCCGATGCGCGAATGACAATGTTTCGCGGCACACCCTTTTCAAGACGATGACAGAGACACCGCACGACATTTCGGAACGTGCCCAGCATATGCTGAAGGTGCTGATCGACCGCTATATCCGCGACGGCCAGCCGGTAGGTTCCAGGACCCTGGCGCGGGAGGCGGGTCTCAATCTCAGTCCGGCAACCATCCGCAACGTCATGTCCGACCTGGAGGAACTCGGCTATATCCGCTCGCCGCATACCTCGGCTGGACGGGTGCCCACGGTGCAGGGTTACCGCTTCTTCGTGGATACCCTGCTCAAGGTGCAGCCGCTCGACAGCCTCTCGGTTGAACAGCTGCGCGCCGAGTTCGACATGAGCATGGCGCCGAAGGAGCTGATCGAGGCCACCTCCGGCCTGCTGTCCGGGATTACTCACCTGGCCGGCGTGGTGACTCTGCCGAAGCACGAGCAGGCGATCTTCCGGCGGGTGGAGTTCCTGCCGTTGTCGGAAAAACGGGTGCTGGCGATTCTGGTGACCAGCAAGGGCGAGGTGCAGAACCGCATCATCGCGACCGAGCGCCAGTGCAGTGCCTCCGAATTGCAGCAGGCGTCGAACTATCTGAACGAGCATTTCACCGGCAAGGACCTGACGGCGGTGCGCGACACCCTGTTGCGTGATATGCAGGAAGCGCGTTCCACCATGAACCACATGATGGCGACGGCGATGCAGATGGCGGACCAGATTCTGGAACAGAACCGGAATGAGGGTTATGTCATGGCCGGCCAGACCAACCTCATGGAGTTCCATGAGTTGTGCGATATCGACAAATTGCGCAACCTGTTCGAAGCCTTCAACAAGAAGCGGGAAATCCTCCATTTGCTCGACCTGTGCGTGCATGGCGAGGGCATACAGATTTTCATCGGCGATGAATCCGGCTACCACACGCTGGACGAATGCAGTATGGTAACCGCCCCCTACCAGATCGACGGGCGGATCGTGGGTGTACTCGGCGTCATCGGGCCGACCCGCATGGCCTATGACCGGGTCATCCCCATTGTGGACGCGACCGCCCGCCTGCTCGGGGCGGCCTTGAAACAAAAAGATTAACCCATACATCAGTCACTGGAATTTATTTCAGGCGTCAGGCTTGCCGGCCAGCCTGCGAGCCAGGATTTCAGGAATATGGAGTAACACTATGTCGGAAAAGGAAAAAGAACTGGAATCTGTGTCTGCGCCTGCAGGCCGACATGGAAAATCTGCGCAAGCGCTCCGAACGGGATCTCGTTAATGCGCACAAGTTCGCCCTGGAGCGATTCGCGCAGGAGCTGCTGCCGGTGCGCGACAGCCTGGAGATGGGCCTTGCCACCCTTGCGGGCGGGCAGATCGATCCGGCCCGGCTGCAGGAGGGTGTCGAACTGACCCTGCAGATGCTCACTACGGTACTGGGAAAATTCGGCATCACGGAGGTCAATCCACAGTTCGAGCGGTTCAATCCGGGGTTGCACCAGGCTATCTCCCTGCAGGAGCGCACCGATGTCGAACCGAATACCGTAGTGACCGTAGTCCAGAAAGGCTACCTGCTGAACGACCGTCTGCTGCGCCCGGCGATGGTGATCGTATCGCGCTCGCCCGAGGGTACCGGCAGTGCCGGGGGGAGATCCTGAGCTCTTGATTTGTCTGGCCGCCGACCCCATCTAATTAGGGTAGCGACGGCTTGCATACAAGATTATATTATTCATGCAGTTACATGGAGACTAGAGAAAATGGCTAAGATAATCGGCATTGACCTCGGCACGACCAACTCGTGCGTGGCCATCATGGAAGGCGGCAAGCCTCGGGTCATCGAGAACAGCGAGGGGGATCGGACCACGCCTTCCATCGTGGCCTACACCGGCGATGACGAGATTCTGGTGGGTCAGGCCGCGAAGCGCCAGGCGGTCACCAACCCGCGCAACACCCTCTATGCGATCAAGCGCCTGATCGGACGCCGCTTCCAGGAAGACGTCGTTCAGCGCGACATCAAGCTGGTACCCTACACGATCGTCAAGGCGGACAACGGCGATGCTTGGGTCGAGGCCCGCGGCAAGCGCATGGCGCCGCCGGAAATCTCCGCCCGCGTGCTGCAGAAGATGAAGAGCACGGCGGAGGATTACCTGGGCGAGAAGGTGACCGAGGCGGTCATCACCGTGCCGGCCTATTTCAACGACTCGCAGCGCCAGGCCACCAAGGACGCCGGACGCATCGCCGGCCTGGAGGTGAAGCGCATCATCAATGAACCGACGGCGGCGGCGCTCGCCTACGGGATGGACAAGAAGCGCGGCGACTCCAAGATCGCCGTCTACGATCTCGGCGGCGGCACCTTCGATATTTCCATCATCGAGATCGCCGATGTGGATGGCGAGCACCAGTTCGAGGTGCTGTCCACCAACGGTGATACCTTCCTCGGCGGCGAAGACTTCGACAAGCGTTTGATTGACTATCTTGCGGACGAGTTCAAGAAGGATCAGGGCATCGATCTGCGCGGTGACCCGCTCGCCATGCAGCGCCTCAAGGAAGGGGCCGAAAAGGCCAAGATCGAACTGTCCTCCAGCCAGCAGACCGACGTGAACCTGCCGTATATCACGGCCGACGCCAGCGGTCCCAAGCACCTCAACATGAAGCTCACCCGCGCCAAGCTCGAGTCCCTGGTCGAGGATCTGATCGACCGGACCATGGAGCCGTGCAAGATCGCCCTCAAGGATGCCGGGATGTCGACCAGCCAGATTGACGACATCATCCTGGTCGGCGGCCAGACCCGCATGCCCAAGGTGCAGGAGGTGGTCAGGAATTTCTTCGGCAAGGAGCCGCGCAAGGACGTCAATCCCGACGAGGCCGTGGCGGTCGGCGCGGCGATCCAGGGCGGCGTTCTGTCGGGCCATGTCAAGGATGTGCTGCTGCTCGACGTCACGCCGCTGTCGCTCGGTATCGAGACGCTGGGCGGGGTGATGACCAAGCTGATCGTAAAGAACACCACCATACCGACCAAGGCTAACCAGGTCTTCTCGACGGCGGACGACAGCCAGACCGCGGTTACCGTGCACGTGCTGCAGGGCGAGCGCGACGTGGCCTCCGCGAACAAGTCCCTGGGACGCTTCGACCTGAGCGATATCCCCCCGGCCCCGCGCGGCGTGCCCCAGATCGAGGTGACCTTCGACATCGATGCCAACGGCATCCTGCACGTCTCGGCGAAGGACAAGGCGACCGGCAGGCAGCAGTCGATCCAGATCAAGGCCTCGAGCGGCTTGTCGGATGCCGAGATCGAGCAGATGGTCAAGGATGCCGAAGCGCATGCCGAGGAAGACCGCAAGTTCCATGAGCTGATCGACGCCCGCAACCAGGCGGATGGGCTGATTCATGCCACCAACAAGTCACTCAAGGACCTTGGGGACAAGGTAAGCGAGTCCGAGAAGAAGGGTATCCAGTCGGCCATCGAGGCCCTGCAGCAGGCCATGAAGGGCGACGACAAGGGCGCCATCGAAACGCACACTAGCGCCCTGGGTGAGAAGTCCGGGAAGCTCGCCGAGCGCATCTACAAGGAACAGCAGGCCGGGTCGGGAGCCGCGGGGGGCGGGGCCGCCGCGGGTGCCGCCGGCGAGGCCGGTGCCGGGGCGGAAGGTGATGTCGTCGATGCGGAGTTCGAAGAGGTGAAAGACGCCGGCAACAAATGACGGCGTCGGCCTTATT
>JAHKKL010000200.1 GCA_020027635.1 Gammaproteobacteria bacterium | reverse complement strand
CACGGTATAGAGGGCCGACCAGGCGCCGGCGGCGAGGAGCAGAAGCAGCAGGGCGGATCCCAGCATGCCTCCGCGGGGACGGGGTAATGATTGCAAGTCCATGTCGTGACTGTCCTGGCGATGAAGACCGCTCAACAAAAGTTGGTTGGAGTATAACGCACCGGGGGAGGAGGCAATCGATTTCACGCGGCATGTATCCTGCAGGGAATCCGCATCCCCTGAAGATTCCCGGCCGCGGTGCGGCGACACCGGCGGTTTCTGCCCGCGGGAGGCTGTGACTAGGACAGGACAGGACTAGTCCGTGGTCCATGAACGGGGATATACTAGCGCGCCGCAAGCCGGTAGGCATCTCCTCTGTCACCGATTCCTTTGCTGGAACAGCGTGCAATGATGAACGAAACCGTAATACCCGGGCGGTCTTCCTCCACGGCCGCACTCACGCTGCTCGCCCTGGGTGTGGTGTACGGTGATATCGGCACGAGCCCGCTTTACGCCCTGCGGGAGACATTTCATCACCGCCATGGCATTCCCCTCGACACGGAGAATATCCTCGGCGGGCTCTCGGCCATTTTCTGGTCATTGATGGTCATCGTTTCGCTGAAATATGTCACCCTCATCATGCGGGCGAATAACAAGGGCGAGGGCGGCATCATGGCACTGCTCGCGCTCGCCTCCTCGGAGTATCCCAGTTCGGGACGTCTGCGTACCCTGATCCTCACGCTCGGGGTGTTCGGCGCCGCGCTGTTCTTCGGCGATGCCGTCCTCACCCCCGCGATCTCGGTGCTCTCCGCGGTGGAAGGGCTCGATATCGGTACGCTGATGTTTAAACCCTATATCACCCCGATCACGGTGGGCGTGCTGGCGGCACTGTTCAGTTTCCAGCGTCAGGGCACCGCGGTCGTCGGCGCGTTCTTCGGCCCCATCTGCCTGGCGTGGTTCCTCGCCCTCGCCGCGGCGGGGGTCTACAATATCGTCGCCAATCCGGTCGTGCTGCAGGCGACAAACCCGGTGCATGCCCTGCGCTTCGTGACCGCTCACGGATTCATGTCGTTCGTGGTGCTCGGGTCGATTTTTCTCGCGGTCACGGGCGCGGAGGCTCTGTATGCCGACATGGGGCATTTCGGCAAGCGCCCGATCCGCATCGCCTGGTTCGCACTGGTGCTGCCGGCGCTGGTGCTCAATTACTTCGGACAGGGTGCGCTGCTGATTTCTGATCCCAGCGCCATCGTGAATCCCTTCTACCACGCCTTCCCGGACTGGGCGCTCTACCCGATGATCGGGCTTGCCACCGCGGCGACCGTGATCGCCTCGCAGGCAACGATCTCGGGGGCGTATTCCCTCTGCCGGCAGGCGATACAACTGGGCTATCTGCCGCGTCTCGATGTTCTGCACACCTCCGCCAGGCACATCGGCCAGGTGTATCTGCCCGGCCCGAACCGCATCCTGTTCGCCGCCGTGATCATCACGGTGCTGGCGTTCGGCTCCTCTTCCAGTCTGGCCGCCGCCTACGGTCTGGCCGTGGCGGGCACGATGCTGATCACGACCATCCTCACCTTTTTCGTGATGCGTCACGGCTGGGGATACAGCCTGCTGATCGCCGGTATCGCCACCGGAGTGTTTGTGTGCGTGGATGCGCTGTTCTTCTCGGCGACCCTGTTCAAGATCCTCGACGGCGGCTGGTATCCGCTGATCGTGGGCGCGGCGATGTTTACCCTGATGGCCACCTGGCGGCAGGGCCGCGTGCTGCTGTACCGGCAGCTCAAACAGCAATCGGTGGCGCTGGATACCTTCCTCGAACTGCTGTACTGCGATCCGCCGGTGCGTGTCTCCGGCACGGCGGTGTTCCTCACCTCCGCGATCGGCACCGTGCCGCATGCGCTGCTGCACAACCTGGTGCACAACAAGGTATTGCACGAACGGGTCGTCTTTCTCACCGTGGTCGTCGAGGAGGTACCGTCGGTGCCCGACGCTGAGCGGGTGGAAATCCTCCTTCTTCCTCAGCCGCGAGGCCATCATCCCGAGCATCCGCCAGGAGGGCATGGCGCTCTGGCGCGAGCGCCTGTTCGCGGCCATGGCCCGCAACGCCGGCAGCGCGGTCGAGTATTTCAACCTGCCGACCAACCGGGTGATCGAGCTCGGTACGCAGATCGAAATCTGAAACGCGTTCAGGTGCCGCGCAGCGTCTGCAGCGGCGGCTGCGCCAGGACCGAACGCGTGCCCATCGTCCCCGCCAGGCCCACGCCGAGCGCGCCGCCGAGCGCGCCGGCAAGCCATACCCAGGGATCGAGGTGGTAGGGCAGGTCGAACACCCGGGCGGCGAGAACGTATCCCACCGCGCTGGCGCCGGCGGCGGCCAGCAGGCCAGCTAGAAGACCGAGCGTGGTGAACTCAATGAACAGGCTCGCCAGCACCTGGCGCCGGCTGGCGCCCAGGGTTCTCAGTATCGCCGTGTCGTGACGGCGTCCCTCGCGGCTCGCCTGGATCGCGGCGTACAGCACCATCAGGCCTGCCAGCAGGGTGAACGCGAAGACATACTCGATCGCCAGGGTGGCGCGGTCCATGATCGCGCGCACCTGGCGCAGGATGGCGCGGACATCGAGCACGGTGACGCTCGGAAACTGCTGGATCAGCCGGGTGATCAGCTCGCCGCGGTCGTCGGGGAGATGGAAGCTGGTGATGTAGGTGGCCGGGAAGCGTTCCAGCACGCCCGGGGGCAGCATGACGAAGAAGTTGACGCGAAACGAGTCCCAGGCAACGGTGCGCAGGCTGCTGACCCGGGCGTTTAGTTCCTGCCCGGCAAGGGTGAAGCGCAGGTGATCGCCGAGCCGGATGCCGAGCGTCTCCGCCAGCCCCTCCTCGATGGACAGTCCGTCACCGCCAGTCGCTCCGGCGGGCCACCAGCGGCCGGTTACGATCCTGTTGTCCTCCGGCAGCGACACTGCCCAGGACAGGTTGAATTCGCGTTCGACTAGGCGCCGGGCGCGCGCTTCGGCGAAGTCCTCCGGCCGCACCGTGCGGTCATTGATCGCGACCAGGCGGCCGCGCACCATGGGATAGAAGCCGGTCAGGGAGACACCGCCCGTGCGCAGCAGCGCGCCCAGCGGCTCGACTTCATCGGCCTGCACGTTGATCAGGAACTGATTGGGCGCGCCGGCCGGCAGATTCGCCTGCCAGGTGTGCAGCAGGTCGATCCGGACGATCCCGAGGATCAGCAGGGCCATGATCCCCAGCCCGAAGGCCGCGACCTGCAGGCCGGCCAGGCGCCCGCGCCGGGTCAGTCCGGCGAGTCCGAATCGCCACGCGAGGCGCCCGCGGCGGGAGAACACGGACAGAGCGCGGATCAGGCCGAGACCAGCCAGCCACAGCAGCAGACCGGTGGCGGCGGTTCCGAGCAGCAGCCAGCCCGCCAGTTCGAGGTCCCCGGAGACCCGGAGCAATAACCCCGCCAGCGCCGCGAATGCCAGCAGCAGCACGAGCCACGCCGCCGGTGGCGGCGCAGCCAGTTCGCGGCGCAGCACGCGCAGCGGCGGGACCCGCGTCAGGGTGAGCAAATAGGGCAGGGCGAATCCGCCGACCGTGACCAGCCCGGCGCCGATGCCGGCCAGCACCGGCCACGCCGAGGCCGCCGGCAGTTCGGCGGTGAACCAGTGCGCCAGCAGCAGCACCAGCAACTGCTGGGCGAGAACGCCGAGCAGGCAGCCGGCCAGGCTCGCGGCCAGCGCCAGCCACAGCAGCCGGACGGCGTAGCTCCACAGTACCACGCGGGCGCTCGCGCCGAGGCAGCGCATCACCGCGCTGGTGTCGGCCTGGCGTTCCGCGTAATGACGCGCGGCCACCGAGATGGCCGCCCCCGCGAGCAGTACCGCGGTGACGGCGGCGAGACCGAGGAACTGTCGTGCCCGGTCGAGCGCCGCGCGCAGTTCCGGCCGTGCGTCGCGCACATCCTGCAGGTGTTCCTCCGGCCCCAGGTGTCGCTCCAGCTGGTGGCGGTATGCCGTGATCGCCGTCTCCGGTCCGGCCAGCAGCAGGCGGTAGCGCACCCGGCTCGCGGGGGTGATGAGTCCGGTGGACGGGAGGTCGGCGGCATTGAGCAGCACGCGCGGTGCGAGCTGGAACAGGTCGCCGCCGCGGTCCGGCTCGTAGCTCAGCACGCGGCTGGCGGTGAAGCCGCGTTCGCCGAGCCGGATCACATCCCCGATGCCCGCGCCCATCTGCTGCAGAACGCGCGGCTCCACCCAGGCCTCGCCCGGCGCCGGAATGCCTTGCGCCGTGAATTCCTCGCCCAAGGGCTGCGCGGCCAGTCGCAGTCGGCCCCGCAGCGGGTAGCCGGTGCTCACGGCCTTGACCTCGGTGAGCAGGGTGTTGTCGCGGTAGAGCGCGACGCTGGGGAAGCTCACCGTCTCGGCCACATGGAAACCGGCCGCGCGGGCGGACTGGCGCAAGGCCTCGCGCGGCGCGGCGGACGAGGCGATGACCAGGTCCGCACCCAGCAACTCCGCCGCCTGCTCCGACATGGCACGCTGCACCCGGTCGGTGAAAAAGCCCACGGACGAGAGCGCGGCCACCGCCAGCACCACGCCCAGCGCCAGGATGCGCAGTTCCGGGGTGCGCCGGTAGTGTCCGGGCAGGACGCGCGAGAATCGGGCGAGCAGATTCATACCGGGGTCAGGATTCCGTTGTCCAGCCGATAGCGGCGCTCGCAGCGCCCCGCGAGCGCGGCATCATGCGTCACCAGCACCAGGGCGGTGCCGTAGCGCTCGCGCAGGGTGAACAATAGCTCGATTACCGGTGCGCCCGTCGACTGGTCGAGGTTTCCGGTAGGTTCGTCGGCGAACAGCACCTCGGGGTGAGGCGCGAAGGCGCGGGCGAGCGCCACGCGCTGCTGTTCACCGCCGGAGAGCTGCGACGGATAATGGTGCAATCGCCGGGACAACCCGACCAGGCCGAGGGCTTCCCCGGCGCGGGTTTGCCGGTCGCGACAACCGGCGAGTTCGAGCGCCAGACGGACGTTCTCCAGCGCGGTCAGGGTCGGCAGCAGCTGAAAGGACTGGAACACGAAACCGACCCGCCCGGCGCGCAGCGCGGCGCGCGCGTCCTCATCCAGGGCGGGCAGCGATTTACCCAGCAGGCTGATGTCGCCGCCGCTGGAGGTATCCAGACCGGCGAGCAGGCCGAGGAGGGTGGTCTTGCCGGACCCGGAGGCGCCGAGTATCGCCACCGCCTCATGCGCGGCGATTTCGAGATTGACCCCGCGCAGGATATCCAGCCGTCCCTCGGGTCCCATCACCCATTTATTGAGTAGACGCGCCTGCAGCAGCATCGCGTTACAATCCGTTTCCATGAAGCCGGTTCTCCTGCTGTTGCTGTTGTGTCTCCCGGGCTGCGGTCTTGCCGCCGATCAAGCGCCGGTGATCCTGGTGCTGGGCGACAGTCTCAGTTCGGCCTACGGGATCGATACCGAGCGGGGCTGGGTGCGCTTGCTGGATCAGCGCCTGCAAACCACGTCCTACCGATTCCGTGTGGTCAATCTGAGCATCAGCGGCGAGACGACCCGTGCAGCCGTGGCACACATGGACACGGGGCTGGCGAACTACCGGCCAGCCGTCGTGATCATCGGTCTGGGCGGCAACGACGGCCTGCGCGGCATCGGCCTCGGCGAGATGCGGAACAACCTCGCGCATCTCGTCGGCGCCAGCCGGGAACAGGGCGCGCGGGTGCTGTTGCTGGGCATGCGTCTGCCGCCCAATTATGGCAGTTATTATGCCGGGAAGTTTCACGAGGTCTATGAGCAGGTCGCCGCGGAGCAGCATGTCCCGCTGGTGCCATTCTTTCTTGCGGGGGTCGCCGAGGACCGGCGCCTGATGCAGGAGGATGCCATCCACCCGAGCGCCGGGGCGCAGCCGATACTGCTCGATACGCTCTGGCCTTACCTGGTACCGCTGATCTCGCCTGAGGGACACCACGGTGTGTCCGGCACCGTCGATAACCCGGCCGGGTCATCCGGTGAGTGATTCACACCCTGCACCCGAACTTCCTTGGCACGCGCATTGTCCACTATCAACCAGGGATTGCCCGAGAATCCAGAACCATGCTCCAGTCGATCGATAACACACGTTCTTTCGGTCCGGTTTCACCTCTGCGCCGGCGTGCCGCGATACTGCTGTTGCCGGCCATCCTGTCCGGTTGCGCGACCGCCATATCGCCTCGACAGGTGGAAACGCACAAGACAGGTCACGACGCCGCCGCGCCGGTAAGCGCCGAACCGCAAGTCCGGCAATCGCCGGAACTCACACCGGCGCTGAATCTCAACGCCACCACGAACCTCGAAGGCATTATTCCCGTGCTGGCCGGGAAACGCGTGGTGCTGGTGGGCGAGACCCATGACCGCTACGACAACCACCTGATGCAGCTGGAGATCATTCGCCGCCTGCATGCCGTGCACCCGCGGCTGGCAATCGGCATGGAGGCGTTTCAGCAACCCTTTCAGAACATCCTTGACGAGTATGTCGCGGGTCGGGTAGACGAGAAGCAACTGCTGCACGGTACCGAATACTACCGGCGCTGGCGG
>JAHKKL010000199.1 GCA_020027635.1 Gammaproteobacteria bacterium | reverse complement strand
TGCTGCGTTTCACCGAGATGTTCATGCCGGATCTCGCGGTGGAGATCGAATACTATCCGGGCGAACGGCCGATCTTCGATCTCTACGGCGTGGAGGACGAGATTCAGAAGGCGCTGGATCGCAAGGTACAGCTCAAGTCGGGCGGCTACCTGATATTCGACCAGACCGAATCGATGACGACCATCGACGTCAATACCGGCGGCTACGTCGGGCACCGCAACCTCGAGGAGACGATCTTCAAGACCAATCTGGAGGCGGCGCAGGCCATCGCCCGCCAGCTGCGGCTGCGCAATCTCGGCGGTATCATTATCGTCGATTTCATCGACATGACCCAGGAGGATCACAAGCGCCAGGTGTTGCGCGCCTTCGAGAAATACCTCGATAAGGACCATGCCAGGACGCAAATCAGCGAGGTGTCCATGCTGGGGCTGGTAGAAATGACGCGCAAGCGTACCCGCGAAAGTCTGGAGCACATCCTCTGCGAGGAGTGCCCGACCTGCGGCGGCAGGGCGTCCCTGAAGACACCGGAGACGGTCTGCTACGAGATCTTCCGGGAGATCCTGCGCGAATCACGCCAGTATGACGCGCAGCAGCTGCTGGTGCTCGCTTCCCAGGAAGTCGTCGATCTGCTGCTCGATGAGGAATCCGACAGCCTGGCCGAACTGGAAGCCTTCATCGGGAAACCGATCAAGTTCCAGGTGGAGGCCCTCTACACGCAGGAACAGTATGACGTTGTACCCATGTAGTCCCTGCCGGAACCGGCGGGTCGAATAATCCCGACACTCACGTACCGACAGCACTGACTATGCCGGGTCGTCTGCTCCATGCCCTGTGGCTGCTGCTGGTGGTATTGCTCGGCCTGGCGGCCGCCACGCTCGCCGCGGCGCGCCTGTGGGTCCCCATGCTGGGCGAATACCGCCTGGAGGCGGAGCGGCTGGCCAGCGAGGCGCTGCACCGGCCGGTCAGCATCGAGCGCCTGGAAGCGAGCTGGCGCGGCCTCAACCCGGTGCTCAAGTTCAGGGGTGTGTCCGTCGCCGGCGCCGGCATCGAGGACGGCCGGCTCGCCGTCGAGCAGGTATGGGTCGGCCTCGACCTCTGGCGCTATCTCTTCGACCGGCAGATCCGCCTGGCCAGCATCGATGTGATCGGCGCCGATGTCGGCGTGGTCAGGGAGAGGGACGGGCAAATCCACATCGACAGGCTGCAGGGCGATACCGGCGATACCGGCCTCGCTCCGGGTCTGCTGGAAGGGGGGCGTCTCTCCCTGCATAAATCAGACATCACTTTCCGGGACCTCAAGACCGGCCGGCCTGCGCTGCGTTTCTCGAACGTGTCGCTCACCCTGAGGAATTTCTCCGGCCGGCACGCCCTGAACGGCGAGGTCACGCTGCCCGAACAACTGGGCCAGAGGATCGGTGTGCAGGCCGAGTTCAGCGGTCCGCTCGAGCGCTTCAACGACTGGCATGGCCGGCTGTATGTCACGGGTCATTCCCTGTCGATCATGCCCGATATTCTGAAAGACGTCGCCCCCGGCATCGACGCCCTGGGTGTGGCCGATATCCGGTGCTGGGTCGACTTCGGCGCATCGCGCCTGCAGGCGATCTCGGCCGAAGTCGAACTGCGCAATTTCCGCCTGCGGCACCGTGGGCCCGACCGGGCGGCGGATTACGTCGCGGACCAGGTCAGCGGCCTGTTCGGATGGCGCCGGCGCGAAGCGGGCTGGCAATTCGCGGCCCGGGATATCCTCATCACTCAGCACGGTGTACGGCGTGCGCCGACGCAGGTATCGCTGGCACGGCGTGATGAGGGAGGTAATGGCATGCTCTCTGGGAACGCGACCCGGTTTTTCCTGCAGGATCTGCAGCCGCTGGTGGAACTGCTTCCCGGCATCGAGGAGCGGTACCGGAAAGGGTTCGCCCGCCTGCGGCCCGAGGGCCTGGTCGAGAAGTTCTCCGTCAACCTCGAGGTCCCCGCGGAGGGGCCGCTACGGCTGCTCTGGTTCGATGCCTCGGTGAGGGATCTTGCCGTACGCCAGGCCGATAATCTGCCGGGGCTCGGCGGATTGACGGGAACCGCGACGGGGACGCAGGACGGCGGCACCTTCTGGATCAGCAGCCAGGATTTCATCTACCGGGACGACAGGCTGTTCACCGCGCCGCTGCATTTCGACGAGTTCAGCGGCGAGGCCGCCTGGCAGTTCGCGGATGGTCGCCTGAGCCTCAAGAGCGAGGCGCTGCACCTCATGAACGGCGACCTTGCCGTCGAGGCCCGGCTGGCGCTCGAACACCTCCCGGACGAACCCGCCCCGCGCATGGACCTGCAGGTCGACGTGAACCGTTGTGAGCTTGCCGGTATCCACCATTATCTGCCGCGCGTCATGTCCAAGACGGGGGCCAACTGGCTGGAACACAGTCTGGTGAGCGGTGCGGTCACCGGGGGCAGCGTGGTCCTCAAGGGACGGGTGGACCAGTTGCCCTTCGACAAGGGGGAGGGGCAGCTGCTGGCCCGTCTGCCGGTCACCGGGGCGGTACTCGATTTCAAACCGGGGTGGACGCCCATCAGGAATCTCGATGCCCAGGTCGATTTCACCGGCCGCGGCATGGATATACGGAGTCGCCGCGGAAAGATCCGGACCGCATCCCTCGCGGCGGTGCATGCGCAGATCAAGGATCTCTCCAAGCCGGATCTCGTGCTGGAGGGAACGGTGCAGGGTGAGCTGCCGGTGATGCTGGCGGAGCTGGCCAGCAGTCCGCTGGGCGCGCTCTACGGCGGTTTCGTCGACCGGGTCGAGAGCGGCGGGGACGCCGGACTGGGTCTGGAGCTGCTCGTGCCGCTGCATGGCGATGACCGGCACCTTGACGTCAAGGGCAGCATCATCCTGAAGGACAACAGCCTCAAGGTCCTGCCCGATGGCCCCGCGCTCGAACATATCAAGGGGCAGCTCGCCTTTACCACGGACGGCATCAGTGGCGAGGCGCTGAAAGCGAGACTCCTCGGGGCGCCGGTCAGCGTCGATGTCGCAACCGAGGCCGCGGCGGGCGTGACTAACGTCAGCATCAATGGACCGCTTGACGTGGCCGGCTATGCCGCCGGAGCGTGGCCGGGGGCGGCGGCGCTGGTGTCGGGCAGCAGTGACTGGAACGTGCTGCTCGCCATTGGCCGCCTCAGGGGCCGGCATGAACCGCCGGAGGTGGACCTCACGCTGCGCTCGAATCTGGAGGGCATCGCCGTCGACCTGCCCGCACCTCTGGGTAAAACGAAACCGGAAAGCCGCCGACTCACCATCGCCGTTGACCGGGTGGCGAAGCCGGACATGAAACTGCGGTTCGCGTATGCAGACCTTCTGCAGGGGGTCTGCGCGATCCAGGATAACGGCCATGGGAAGGAGTGCAGTCGCGGAAATATCCGCCTCGGAACGGGGGAGGCGGTCCTGCCGGATGCGCGGGTGCTGCTCGTCACGGGGCACACGCCGGCGTTTTCGCTGAGTCGCTGGCAGCCGGTGCTCGACAAGTCCCATTCCGGTCCCGGCCTGCCCGTGAAGCTCGATCTGGTGATCGACGAGCTGGAGGTCATGCAACATGTGGTGCGCGATGTGACGCTGCGCTCGGAGGAGGCGGGGCTGGTCCGGGTGTTCAACCTCGACGGGCCGGCCAGCGCCGGTACGATCGAACTGACCCGCACCGGGGCCGGCGTGGAGAAGGTCATGATGAACCTCGACCGGCTGTTTCTGGAAAAGCGCCCGGTTCCCGGTGCCGGCCAGGAGGTTCCCGCAAAGGCGGAGAACTTTCCGGAATTGCAGATCACGATACGCAAGTTCAAGTACAACGGCGTGAACTTCGGCGAGCTGCAGTTGCAGGCGGTGCGGATAGGGAACGCGGTACACGTCGACCGGCTGCTGGTCGCGTCGAAGAAGATCAACCTGCAGGCAACGGGTGACTGGCGCACGGAGAACGGGAAAAACCTGTCGCAGTTCGACGTTGAAATCAAGGACGGCAAGCTTGCCAGTCTGCTCGAGGCCTACGATTTCAAGGAGGATATGTCCGGCGGTGATCTTTCCGGTACATTGCATGCCAGCTGGCAGGGCGCGCCCTGGCAATTCACCCCGGCGCGTGTCAATGGCAAGCTCTACCTGCTCATCAAGGATGGCCAGTTGCTGGATGTCGAGCCGGGCGCCGGCCGGGTCTTCGGCCTGTTGAGCCTGCATACCCTGCAGCGCCGGCTGTCGCTCGATTTCAGCGACCTGTTCAAGAAAGGCTTTGCCTTCGACCGCATCGAAGGCAATTTCGTGCTGGACAACGGGGACGCCTATACCAATGACCTGGTGATCCAGGGACCGGCGGCCAGGATCGAGATATCCGGGCGCATCGGGCTGGCCAACACCGACTACGATGAGCTGGTGACGGTGATACCCAGCATGAGTTCCAGCCTGCCGCTGGCCGGCGCCCTTGCCGGCGGGCCGGCCATCGGTGCCGCGCTGCTGGTGGCGGAGCGCCTGCTGGGCGACGAACTGGAGAAGGCCTGCTGGGCGACGAACTGGAGAAGGTGTCGCGGTTTACGCACACGCATTATGCCGTTACCGGCCCCTGGTCCGATCCCGTCTATACCAAAATCGAAATTCCGCCCCCGGAACCGGCGGCTAAAACCCCTGCGAAGGCTGAGTGAATGTCGCTGTATTTCCAGCCGCGCGCCGTCATGGCGCACCGCGCAGGTATGGTATCCTTTCCAGCAGATCAAGGTAGGTTGGGCTGAACGAATGTGAAGCCCAACGAGGCCCTACCCGGTGCCGTTGGGCTTCGCGTGCTCAGCGCCAACCTACGGACAGGCGGTGGATTGCAGCTATCGCTAATACGTGATGCATC
>JAHKKL010000198.1 GCA_020027635.1 Gammaproteobacteria bacterium | reverse complement strand
CTGATGTCGTGGTCCACCCGCACCGCGGGTCCCACGTACCCGGCGGAACTGGAAAAGCCCGCATAACCGGTCAGGATGAATGACACCAGGGCATTGTTGAGGTCCGCGGTGGCGCGCAAGGCATTGAACGGTCCCTTGGTGAGCGCACCTTCGCTGCCGGCACCGGTGGTGGAGGGCGACTTGCCGGTCAGGCTGCAGATGAAGTCCATGAACAGTTCCGGCAGTTCCTGGTAGTGAATGGGGTTATACACCGCGAGCGAGCGGATACCCGGTTCGGGCGGATTGTTGCGCCGTCCGGTCAGCACGGCATCGACCGGGTGACAAATCGCCTCCTGCAAACCGAGCTTGCGGTGCAGGCGTATCCCCATTTCGGCAATGTACTTTCGCCGCGGCTCCACCAGGTCGGGGCGGGTCTGCAGGTAACGCGGATTCCTCGAGGGCTTGCCGTCGACCAGGCGCGGGTGTGCCGAGGAAACGACGTAGCCGCGTCCCTCCTCGTAGACCTCTTTCAACAGTCTCTGCATGGGAGGAGTAAACCCGTAGAAGGTGTTGACGTCCTCGACCAGCGCGGCCAGTCGCTCGCCGTACATCGGCTCGAAGTTGGCAATAAAATTTCCGGGCCCGGAGAGGTCCTCTTCAGTCTGTTTGTCGAAGCCGGGATGGACAGCCTCGTCCGGCCGCTGGAACAGGCGGTACTCGCAGTTCTTCACCAGTTTGACGCTGTAGTCCCCGCGCAGCGCCGGACCGCAGCCGGCGACACAACTGGCCGGGACCACGACGGAGGCACTGATGTCGTCCTCCATCTGCACCTTTTCCGCGGCGATGAAGTCCTGTCGCAGCTTGAAGGTTCGCCATTTGGCTTCCCGGTCGAAACCGACGCGCAGGTAGGAGGCGATGATGGTGCGCTCATGCAGCTTGAGTTCGTGCGCGGGGGCACCATCCACCACGTCCACCGAGAGATGCTCGCGCCACCGCTCGCCCCACTCCGGGCGATAGAAGCGCTTGATCAGATACGCCAGCGCCAGGATGCGCGGTGGCAGGGATTCCAGCCAGGCATTGAACTCGTCGGAGTATCTGGGTGATGGCGTCAGCAGCTTGATGACCGAACCCAGGCTGCGACTGGTGCTCAGCGGCCGGCGGCCGGCATCGTGGTCATCGGCGTCGAAACCGGGCTTGTAGCGTGTGGTGTAGTCCCGGGTGAAGATCTCCTGCACCATGTCGAGATCCCTGTTCAGGTCATCGACAAACAACGGCCGGTAGATGACGGCATCATCGAGCGCTTTGGAGATCTCGGACTTGCCGCCGCCCGATACCGTACAGGGCTTGTGGCAGAAGGTCCCCTCCGGATCCGTGCCGATGAGTCGCCAGGAGGGCGCATCCGGGTGCCTCTGCATCTCGAGCTTGTAGCCGTTCGGCTGGATATAGACCCTTCCGGGACGCAGACGGATCGATTGTGATACGCCGTTCGTTTCCCAGCTGACAGTCTGGGAGTTGAGGTCCATGCGCAGTTTCTGGGGCACGTAAATGATTTCAGGATAGTGCGTGTCGATGCCGTAGCCTTCCGGCTGCAGCTCCATGATATCGCCGTAGCGTTCCACGACCTCCTCGAACGAATACCCGGGCGCATGGGCGCGGCTGTCCGCGCCGTACTCCTCGCCGTGGTTGCGGCGCGGGAAGGCGAGCGCCCCGCCGGCGTGTTCCTCCTCCGCCAGTCCGAAGAGATTGGCGGAAAAGCTGATCTGCGACTTGACCTCCTTTTTGCAGTAACCGAAGTAATTGTCGGCCAGCAGGGTGACGATGACGCCCGATTCGTCCCGCGTGGTGAGCTTGAATGACTCACCGTCGTTGTAGCGCTCATCGGCGCTCTTCCAGCACATGCCGTCCAGGCGCTGGCGTTCGGTGGCCTCCTCCCAGCGCGGCAGCCCAAGCTCCCTCTTGGTCAGTCCGGCTATGTGGGGGGCGAGGATCACGCAGCCGGTGTGGCCGGTCCAGTGGTCGACATCAAGGGCGGCGTCAAACTCGGCCAGGTGGGGATTGCCGCCGTTGCCGAAGATGCTTTCCACGAAATCCAGATTGCTCACCAGGTTGCCGGGCGCAAAAAACCGTATCTCCATGGTCTTCTCGGCTTCCAGCCCGGGAATCTCGGGACACACAATCGGGCGCAGCAGCAGCGACACGAACATGCGGGCGGGTTCCGGCAGCCCGGCGGTAAACGGGATGATCAGCAATTCCGGCGGCGGATTGAGCGCGCGTTCCAGCAGAAGCGCGAAGGTGCGTTTGGGCACCGCCTTCTTGTCGCCGGGCACCGGCAGTCCACCCTCGGTGATATGGAACGAACCCTGGGTCGTGCGCCGGTCGCTGACGGGATTGTGAAGCACGCCCTGCTTTACCCGGTAACTGGAAACGATCTTCGAGTGAAACTCGTCTTCGCCCAGCGGCAGCGAAAGCTCGCGCGCCACGCCATGGCGATCGAGAATAAACGTCTGGGTCGGAAGCCGCGGCACCCGTTCGGGTTCCAGCTCGTCAAGATAGCGATTGAGGAAGTTCTGGATGCGCTGGTCGACGCGGCACTGATAATTCGAGAGCAGGCGGTTCTTTTCCCGGTAGCTCTTGAGCAGGTCTCGAGCAATCTCGATGAACCGGGCCGTTTCGCGGGAGATGCAGGTCGGCTGACCCGATGACGCCAGCTTCAGGTTGATGTAAAGCTGAAGCTCCTCACGTTCCTCCCGTAGATCGTCGACCGCCTTGTGCAAGCCAAGGGTGTGTGCATAGTCCACGGCCATTCTCCCCATTCTGATGCTGCGTATCCCGATTGATACCTTCGCCAGGATTGCAGTAACCCGGCATGAACCAGGAATGACGCTTCAAGGCATGTTTTCCGAGATTTACAGCAAAAAACAGGCCACGCCACCAGAGTATTAATTTCAAATGGAATCAGGTATAAACACCCGGCGTGATAACCCCGTCTCCGCACCGATACAAGACATATCATGCACCAACGGGAGGCAGAATTCGAGCCAGCGGAATTACCCGTAACCGCAGCGAAGGCGCGTTGGGAATCGCCGAACCACGTTGGTTTCGCCATGCCACCCTGGTTCCAGAAAATGAATATTTGGATTCGTTCTTTTGGTTTGATGACGTCCGGTTGGCCGGTGATTTGTACGGTACCGGGATCAGGTACGAACAGTAGACGGACGGCACTTGATTCAGCACCCCCGGGAATGTGAACATTCGCGCCGTCGCATCGAGTGGTAACGCCATGAGCCAAACGTTTGACACCCCCCAGGACGCTGAAGATGCCTACTACGATGCCCTGGAAGATGGAGACCTGGAAGTCCTGTTCACCGTCTGGGACGAAGCGGATGACATCAGCTGCCTGCTGCCCATGCACCCCCTGGCACAAGGACGGTCAGCGGTCAAAGACGCCTTTGCACGGCTGTTCGCCCGCGGCAAGGGTATCGCGTTGTCGGTGAAACACCTGAGCTGGATCGACACTGGAGATATCGCCATCCACCACGTGGAAGAATCTCCCCAGAGTCCCGCTCCGGGCGGCCAGTCACCCATGGCCGTGTATGGCACCAACATCTACCGCCGCGGGGCCGAGGGCTGGCGCCTCATCGTCCACCAGAATGCACCGACCGCCCCGACCGCCGGCAGGACACCACCGATGGCCCGGTGAAACGCCGGCCTGCGGGGACGAAGGGACCGTCAACCCAGACCGTGCCCGGAAGGGGAGTCGAAATCCCTGACGATGACGGTGGTCGCGGGATGCCGTCAGGACCGATGGCTGATGAAATCCAGGATCTTGCGGGCATGGGCCTTCGGGGCGACGCCGTATTCCGCATACCGGATCACGCCCTGGGGATCGATGATGAAGGTCGAGCGCACGATGCCGATCCTCTTGACCCCGTCCTTCTCCTTTTCCTGAATAACGCCGTATCTACCGCACACTTCGCGCTCGACATCGGCCAGCAGGGTGATCTTAAGACCGTATTTCTCCCTGAAGGCCTGGTGGCTGAAGCAGTCATCGCCGCTGACGCCGACAACCTGTGCGCCCGCCCCTTCAAACTCGTCCATCAGGTCGGTGAAGTCGTTCGCCTGTATCGTGCAACCGGGCGTGTCATCCTTGGGATAGAAATACATGATCACCGTCTTGCCGGCAAAATCGGCCAGCGTTCGATACTCCATGTCGGCATTCGGCAGGGAGAATTCGGGGGCTTTGTCACCCACATGCAGCATGTAGATCCTCCTGTCATTCATCCAGAAAACGTGTGGCATTGAAACGGTCGGCGCGCCCCTGTGACCGGCAACCCGCGCCGATCGACGGGCCCGCTGCCTGCGCACACGGTAATGCGAGATCGGAATCATGTGTTGAAACCGGATCCGGTGCAAACACTTTTCGAATCGCTGTCTGCCATGCGGGCGGCGGGCAATGCGATTGTGACAGGTCGTACCTTGGGACAATATACAGACCGGGTAGTCGTCACTATTGTGGATGTCAGTGGCGAATACAATAATCAAAACCCTCCCTCCTTCGCCACTAACACGCTCCGCGCTTCCTCCCGCGGAGCGTGTTTTTATGCCCGACACCCGAACCACACAG
>JAHKKL010000197.1 GCA_020027635.1 Gammaproteobacteria bacterium | reverse complement strand
TGGTCGCCGGTGACATCGAGGAGCAACGGGGGAAACAGGTTGGTAAGTTCCGCCTCGCGCCGCCAGGCATTGATGCTGGCATGACTAACTTCAAGATCGCTCGGCTGCCAGGTCAGGTGGGGCAGGTGGCGGCTGAAGTAGACCGCATGTTGTCCCGTACCGCTGCCGATTTCCAGTACTGCCCTGCAGCCGGCCAGCTCTCGCTGCAGAACAGCCAGGATCGGATCCTTGTTTTCTTCGCAGGCTTCCGAGTATTGCTTCATTCCCAGGTAATTCTCACGTTTGCCGAGAGCGTTCAGACAGGACAGTTCATGAGGAAATCCGTCCCGCCATTGCGAGATGTCAGTTCAGGATGATCTTTCTCGGGGCCGGTTTCACCTGTTTCGAGGTGCTGATTTCCAGCACGCCGTCGCTTACCCGTGCACTGATACCGGGGTATCGACGGAATCGGGCAGGGCGAACTGCCGGAAGAACTGTCCATGGAGAGATCCGTAATTACCGCCAGTCGGACATGCGTTCGAACCGTTGATGCCGCTACAGGCGCTGCTGCAGGATTGCGGCGATCTCGCCATCTGTCAGGACGACAGGATTGGTCTTCATGCTGCTGCCCCGGCTACTCGCGACAATCCGTGCGAAGTCGCTCTCCTTGACTCCGTACCGGCCGAGTCGGGGAATGTCCAGCTGCCGGACCCAGTCTTCCAGCAGTGCGATCAGGGCGTCATGCGCATTCCGAACATCGGGTAACTTTGTGCCGCACAGCAGGCTGGCCAGCCGGGTATATTTTTCCAGGGCGGGGTTTGCGGGTGCACGCGCCTGCATGGCCTCTATATTCACCCGGGTCGCGGCTGCCACCAGAGTGCCGCAGACCACACCGTGCGGAATCGGGAAGAAGGCACCCAGGGGGGAGGCAAGGCCATGCACGGACCCCAGGCCGGTTTGCGCCAGGGTGATGCCCGAGAGCAGAGCGGCATAGGCCATGCCCGCACGGGCACTACTCGCCGCGGCGGGATTTTCGTAAAGCGGTAGCAGGCTGTCCCGCGCCGCCCGGATGCCGTCCAGGGCCAGGGCATCCGTCATCCGGCTGGCCCGGGTCGAGACATAGGATTCCATCAACTGGGTGAGGGCATCCATGCCGTTGGCTGCGATCTGGCCGGGCGGGCAACCGGACAGGAGATCGGGGTCGACAACGGCGTACTTCGGAACCAGCCGTTCGTCCCTGAAGGACTTCTTGAAACCGTGTTCGCCCTGGATGCTGAGGACCGCGTTCTTGGTCGCCTCGCTGCCGGTCCCGGCGGTGGTGGGTGCGGCGATGAACGGCACGGCGGGTCCCGCGTAGGGCTTCTCCGGTCCGACGCCTTCCAGGTAATCCATCACCGATTCGCCCGTGCGCAGCAGTCCGGCGATGGCCTTGCCGGCATCCAGCACGCTGCCGCCGCCGATGGCGATCACGACATCGGGTTGCATGTCACGGTATTGTCTTACCGCGGCGTCCACCAGCCCGGGCGAAGGTTCCCCGCTGACGGTGGCGTGTTCCCACTGGATGCCGGATTGCCGCAGTCCTTTCCGGAGCGTTTCCCAACGGGGCGACTGCTGAAAGGATGCCGCGCCGGTGATCAGCAGGACGCGTCTGCCGAAACCTGCCGCGATGCCCGGGAGTTTTTCGATTGTTCCGGCCCCAAATTCGATGCGTGGAAACCGTGCAATGGAAAAGCGAGGAATCGTCATGCCGGGAACAATCCCTGGTAGGGTATGCCCCGGCGCGGTTCCGCCATCCAGTCGGCCACCGTTTCCCGCCAAGCCAGATAGTGCGGCGTCTCTTTATGCGCGGCAGCCTCGACGGGGCTGACATAGGCTTCGTAGAGTATGAACCGGGCCGGATCATCGGGTGCCTGCAGGACATCGAAACGTCGATTGCCCGGCTCCCGGATCGAGGCCTCATGGTTGCGTTTCGTGGCCGCGATGAAGTCGTTGATGTATGCGGGTTTGACGTGGACCTGTACCAGGGTGACATGCATGACATCCTCCTGAATCGTTGTTTAACCCTGCCGCTGCTGGGTGCAATCAGGGGGAATAGTAACATCGCTGGCAGCGCGATAAAGACGTCAGGATGAGGCGCGACCGCAATCCCGGCGGGCGTTTGGAATGATGGCGATACCGCCAGGTACCAGGGTGTGGTTGTTGAAGGTAGCCTTGCCGCATCGGTCCGCTGCCATAGCGCACGCACCTGGCGGGGGGAATGGGTATCAGCGGCAAAGGCGCCGCCTCCATTCCTCAGTAGCCGAACAGGCGTACGCCTTGGTAGACGCTGAAACTCACCGTCCAGGCGAGGAACAGCGACCAGGCCGTGCTGTAGCCGGCGAATTTCCAGCTGCGTGACTCGCTGCGCTGGGTGGCGAGCGTCGACAGGCAGGGTGTGTACAGCAGGACGAACAGCATGAAACTGATGGCCTGTACGCTGTCCATCTGCGTGTGCAGGTAGCCCGTCAGTGCACTTCCCTCCAGGCCGGTCATGGCGACCATGGCGCCGATGACGATTTCCTTGGCCACGAAGCCGAACAGCAGCACGATGGACATGTCCGGGCTGATGCCGATCGGTTGCAGTACCGGGCTCATCCACTGGCCCAGCATGCTCGCGTAGGACCCGGCTCCCCCGGGTGTACTGGCGTTCGGGTAATGGGTCAGCAGCCACACCAGAACCACGCCCGTGATGATGAAGGTACTGGCGCGGCGCAGGAAATGATGGACCTCATGCCAGCCGCGCATCAGCACCTGCCGCGCGACCGGCAGCCGGTACGGCGGGAGTTCCAGCACGAAGGGTTCGTCGCTCTTCAGACGTCGGCCGAAAATCAGGGCAGTGAGAAACGCCGCGGTAAAACTCACCAGGTAGAGAAAGAACAGAATCAGGGGAGCCTGCTGCGGTGTGAACAGCGCCGTGGCGATGAAGATGAACACCTGCAGCCGCGCCGAGCACAGCGAAAACGGTATTACCAGCATGCTCAGCAAGCGCAGCGAACGGCTGCGCATCACCCGGGTGCCCATCAGCGCGGGCACGTTGCAGCCGAAGCCCATCAGCAGCATGACGAAACCGCGGCCATCGAGTCCCAGCCGTGCCATCAGTGCATCGGTCAGAAAGGCCGCGCGCGCCAGATAGCCGCTGTCCTCGACCATGGCCATGAAGAAGAAAAACAGGATGATCACCGGCACGAAGGAGGCGACGGTACCGATGCCGTCATAAAGCCCGTCAACCAGAAAACCGTAAAGTGTAACCGGCAGGACGGCTTGCAGGGGTTCCAGCGCCCAGACGCGGAAACCGCCCAGCAGGTAAGCCACCGCATCCTGGAGAGGAGCGCCCAGTGTGTACACGGCCTGGAAAACGAGGAACATCGCCAGCAGGAACAGCGGCAGTCCCAGCCACGGGTGCAGCAGCACGCGGTCGATGCGCTCAGTCACCTTGCGCACCAGGCGGCTGGGGGCGAAGACATTCTTTTTAACCAGCGCCTCGGCGTGCTCCACCAGTTGATCGTCGGCGTGCAGGGTACTGCGCAGCAGGTCAAGCGAGACCGGGGTGGAGTTCTGGATGCCCGCGGTGAGTGCCGCGCGTACCTCGTTCATGCCGGTGCCGTGGCGCGCGCTCAGCATCACCACCGGACACCTGAGATCCCCGGCGAGTGTGGCCGCATCGATACGGATACCCAGTTGATCGGCCTCATCGATCATGTTGATCAGGATGACGGGCTTCATCCCGAGCTGGCAGAACTGCAGGGCCATCGGCAGTTGGTGATCCAGCTGGGTGGCATTGAGGATGACGGCGATCAGATCAAGGGGGATGTTTTCCAGGAAGCGGCGTACGATCTGCTCGTCATCGGAGAATCCGTGCAAGTCGTAGATACCGGGCAGATCGACCACCTCGACGGCTTCGCCGCCCAGCACGACGCGGGCGGTAAGCAGATCGACGGTGACGCCGGGCCAGTTTCCGACCCGCGAAGAAGAACCGGTCAACCGGTTGAAAAGGGTCGATTTGCCCGTATTGGGCATGCCGACGATGGCAAGGCGTTTCACTGTCAGGAGGAGATGGACACACGTGCCGCGTCGCTGCGGCGCATGATCAGGTGAATACTGCCCACGCGAATCTGCATGGGTCCGATGCGCGGGCATCGGATCACCTCGGCTTCACGCCCGGTACGCAGACCCATTGCCTGGAGTCGGCAGCGGGTACTGTCCGGGGCACGTATGCCGGTGATGAAGGCACATTCGCCTTTGCGCAGGCAGGAGAGCGTCCGGAGCAGGGGAGTGGTTTCAGACATGGCTGATACTTCCGATATACGATTGCGAATGGTTCTCATTATTTCTTGCAATAAGTCTGTCGTCAAGTTATTTCATTCGCTCCAGTGGGGTGACTCAATCCGCCTGCGTAATATACTGCATCTATTTAAGGAAACTCTAATAAATTATTCATAATGCCCGTTGGTATGAATTTATTGGGTTATTACCATATATTAATCAAACACTTCCCGCAGGAGTGCTGGGCAACGCCAGCGGCTTGACCGAGGGAGGCGCGCTACGCGGGCGAATGGTCCTGGCGCGTCGTGCTCAGCAGTATCAC
>JAHKKL010000196.1 GCA_020027635.1 Gammaproteobacteria bacterium | reverse complement strand
GCCCTGCTGGCGCATGGTATTGGCGAACTCGATGATCAGGATCGCGTTCTTGGCCGACAGGCCGATCACCGCGATCAGGCCGACCTTGAAATACACGTCGTTTTCCAGGCCGCGCAGCCAGGTGAAGCTGAGCGCGCCGAGCACGCCGAGCGGCACCACCAGCATCACGGCCACCGGAATCGACCAGCTCTCGTAGAGCGCGGCGAGCGCGAGGAACACCACCAGCAGCGACAGGGCGAAGAGGATGGGTGCCTGCTGGCCTGAGATGATCTCCTGCAGCGACTGGCCGGACCACTCGTAGCCGATGCCCGGGACCAGGTCTTTCTTCACGATCTCCTGCATCGCGTCCATGGCCTGTCCCGAGCTGTAGCCCGGCGCGGCGGAACCGTTGATCTGGATCGCGGGGTGGCCGTTGTAGTGATCGATCGCCGGCGGTCCCAGCGTCCAGTTCGACGACACGACGCTCGAGAGCGGCACCATGTTGTCGATGCCGCCTTGGCTTCCGGGGATGTAGTAATGGCGCAGGTCCTCGACGCGGCTGCGGTAATCGGCATCCGCCTGCAGCAGCACCTTCAGCACGCGGCCCTGGTAGTTGAAGTCGTTGGCGTAGACCGGTGCCAGCATCAGGCGGATGGCGTCGTAGATGTCCGGCAGCGACAGCCCCATCGACTGCGCCTGCACGCGATCCACCTCGAGGTGCAGTTCGGGCGCTTCCTCCAGCTGGTTGGGCCGTACGCCGTAGAGCGTGGGATATTCCGCGGCCTTCGCCAGCAGGGTATTGCGCGCACGCAGCAGCTGCTCGTGCCCCAGCCCCGCACGATCCTCGAGGCGAAAATCGAAACCGCCGAAACGCCCCAGGCCGCGTATGGTGGGCAGGTTGATGACGAATAGGCGCGCGCCCTTGATGGCCTGCAGCGCGCCGTTCGCCCATTGGATGAAGGCGTTGATCTGTTCATCCGCCGAGCGGCGCTCGTCCCAGTTCTTGAGACGGATGAAGCCGAGACCGACGTTCTCGCCCTGGCCGATGAAACTGAAACCCGCCACGTCGAGCACCTTTTCCACCGCCGGGTTCTTCTGGATGATGATTTCCATCTGCCGCAGGACCCCGCCCGTGCGCTCCATGCTGGCGCCGGGCGGAAGCTGCACAAGCACCAGCGCATAGCCCTGGTCCTCCTCGGGCAGGAAGCTGGTCGGCAGCCGGGTGAACAGCAGGATCGCCACGCCCACGAGCACGGTGAAGGCCGCCATCCAGCGCGGCGTGTGGCGGATCGATTGCCGCGCGCGCGCGAGATAGGCGTGTGTCAGCCCGCCGTAGAGGCGGTTGAAGCCGCGCAGGAAGCGGTTCGGTTCCCCGTGCACCGGTTTGAGCAGGGTGGCGCACAGCGCCGGCGTGAAGCTGAGCGCCATCAGCGCCGAGATCGCCATGGAGATCGCGATGGTCAGGGAGAACTGGCGATAGATCACGCCCACGCTGCCGCCGACCAGCGCCATCGGGATGAACACCGCCGCAAGCACCGTGGTCATGGCGATCACCGCGCCGGTGATCTGGTCCATGGCCTTGCGCGTCGCCTCCTTCGGCGGCAGGCCCTCCTCGGTCATGATGCGCTCCACGTTTTCCACCACCACGATGGCATCGTCCACCACCAGGCCGATCGCCAGCACCAGACCGAAGAGGGTGAGCACGTTGATGGAGAAGCCGGCGATGTACATGCCCGCGAAGGCGCTGGTCAACGCCACCGGCACCACCAGCGTGGGAATCAGCGTCGCGCGCAGGTTCTGCAGGAACAGCAGAATCACCAGGAACACCAGGAACACGGCCTCGATCAGGGTGAACAGCACCTCGTGGATGGAGATGCTGATGAATTGCGTGCTGTCGTAGGGCACCAGCCAACTCACCCCGTGCGGGAAGTAGGCGTCGAGCTCGTCCATCTTGGCGCGCACCGCATCGGCCACCTCCAGCGCGTTGGCGTCCGGGGCAAGCAGAATGGCGAAGCCGGCGATGGGGTCGCCATTGAGGTGTACGTCATGGCCGTAGGATTCGGCTCCGAGCGCGACGCGGGCGACGTCCCTCAAGCGCACGCTGCTGCCGTCCGGGTTGGTGCGCAGGATTATGTCGCCGAACTGCTCTGGGGTGGTGAAGCGGTTGGCGGCGTTGACCGAAGCGCTGAAGCCCTGGCCCGGCGGAGCCGGTTCCGCCCCGAGGTAGCCGGCGGCGATTTGCACGTTCTGATCCCTCACTGCATCGAGTACCTGCGAGGCGCTCAGGCCATAGCCGCGCAGTTTGTCAGGGTTGAGCCAGATGCGCATGGCATAGGCGGCGCCGAACAGGCTCGCATCGCCCACGCCGGGCAGGCGCTGGATCGGATCGAGCACCTGGGAGGCGATCAGGTTGTTGAGGGCGTAGGTGTCGAGGCTGCGGTCCTCCGAGTGCAGCGCCACCACCATGAGGAAGTCGTTGTTGGCCTTGGAAACGGTGATTCCGTTCTGCACCACTTCCTGTGGCAGGCGCGGCTGCGCGACACTGAGACGGTTCTGCACCTGCACCTGGGCGATGTCGGGATCGGTGCCGCTGATGAAGGTGAGGGTGATCTGCACCGTGCCGTTGGAGCGCGAGGTCGAATCGAAATAGAGCAGGTTGTCGACGCCGGTAAGCTGCTGCTCGATCACCGAGGTCACGGTCTTTTCGATCACTTCCGCGCTCGCGCCGGGATAGACGGCGTTGATGCTGACCTGGGGCGGGGCGATCGGCGGATAGGCCGACACCGGCAGCTTGAAGATGGCGGCGCCGCCGGCCAGGGTGATGAGAATGGCGATCACCCAGGCGAAGATCGGCCGGTCGATGAAAAAGCGTGGCATAGCGCGCTGCCTCAGTGCGCGGCGGTGTCGGCCGCGGGGGCGGCCGCGGGCACCGCCGTTGCCGTGCCGCCCGGTTGCACCTTCTGCAACCCCTCGACGATCACCCGGTCACCGTTGGCGAGGTCGCCCGTGACGATCCAGCCGGTGGGTGTCATGCCGTGGGTCTGCAGCCGGCGCTGCGCGACCTTGCCGTCGGCGTCAACGGCCAGGACGTAGGCGCCCTGGTCATCGCGCGCCACCGCGGCCTGGGGCAGCACGAACGCCGCGTCGATCGCGCCGGTTGTCAGGCGCAGGTTGACGAACATGCCCGGCAGCAGCGAACGGTCTGGATTGGACAGCACGGCGCGCAGCGACACGGCGCCCGTGCCGGGGTCGACGGCGAGATCCGAGAAGTCGAGCGTGCCTGCCTGAGGGTAAGGTGTCCCGTCCGGCAGGAGTACATCCACCCGCGCCGGGTGCTGCGCGGTCGCAGTGCCCCGCAGTTCACGCAACTCGGCCACCGACTGGCTGAAATTCACGTAGATGGGATCGATCTGCTCGATGGTGGTCAACTCGGTCGCCTCGCCCTGGCCGACCAGGGCGCCCTCGGTCACGAGCGCGCGCCCGGCGCGCCCGGCGATGGGCGCGGTGACGGTGGCGTAGCCCAGATCGAGACGGGCGCTTTCCACGTCGGCCTGCGCCTGCTTGACCGCTGCCGCCGTGCTGCGCTCGGTGGCGAGCGCGTTGTCCAAGTCCTGGGTCGAGATCAGTTGCTTCTGGGCGAGTTCCCGGTAGCGTTTGGCGATAGCCGCGGCATTGGCGGCGTCGGCCCGCGCGCGGGCGAGGGCCGCCTCCTGCGCATGCAATGCCGCCTCCAGCGGAGCGGGGTCGATCAGATACAGAACCTCGCCCTGCTCGACATCGGTACCCTCCTTGTAGGCGCGCTCGAGGATGATGCCCGCCACCCGCGCCCGTACCTGCGCAACCCGCGTCGGCGCCAGGCGGCCGACGAGTTCACGGGTCAGGGGCACGGTTTGGGGATGGACCTCGATGACCGCAACCTCCGGTGGTGGCGGCGTCGGGGGATTCTGTGACGTCGCCTGGTTGCAGGCGGCGAGCAACAGGCTGGCGCACAGCAGAGCCGGGCGTAGTAAGCGTTGATTCATAAAGATCCTTGCAGGGCGCAAACGGGACCGGTACACAAGCGCTACGTGAATGTGATCCGCCATCGGCAGCGATAAGTTCCGTGCCGTAGGACTACACGGGTCTGGACGTCATTCTAGCACCCGGGTCAGCGGCCTGACAGGAAAAGGCGGCAAAACGGGTTACTTAGGAGAACGCAAGTTATGCCTCATGGAGCAGGAGGTAGCCTGGGTTGAGCGACAGCGAAACCCGGGTTTCACTCCGTTCAACCCAGGCTACCGCTTATCAAAAACGCTTAAGTTAAGCGCCATTCCCGCCTGGCCCCTCCTGCCTTTCGCCCATGAGAGAGGTGGTATTGCGACTGATGGCCTTAGTATGCCGATGTCCCCATGTCCGTGATCGCCAGGGGACTTGTGACGGCGAACGTTCTCGAAAAGGCGTTCAGCAGCCGACGGCGTGTTGTCGCCGGTCGCTCACTGGAACAACGATTTCACCCTGTCCAGGGCGCGTCGGGAGGCATCCGAGAACGCGCTGGTCTGCTTGAGTTTCGACAGACGTTCGTTCCCGGGGTCGACCGCCAGTCCCCGTTCGAGATAGGTTCGGGCCTTGCGGTAATGGAACTGGTCGA
>JAHKKL010000195.1 GCA_020027635.1 Gammaproteobacteria bacterium | reverse complement strand
GCCAGCGGCGATCAGGTCCGCGGTGCAGGGCGGCGTGCGCCCGTGATGGCAGCAGGGCTCAAGCGTCACGTAGGCGGTGGCACCCACCGCGCGGTCGCCGGCCGCGCGCAGGGCGTTGATTTCGGCGTGCGGACCGCCGGCGCGCACATGCCATCCTTCACCGACCACCTCCTCGCCCCTGACCAGTACGCAACCCACGCGCGGATTCGGGTCGGTGGTATAGAGACCCCGCCTGGCCAGTTCCAGGGCACGTCCCATATGCTTGTGATCAGAAGCGGGAGACATATCGTCAGGCAAAGCCGGAACGCGAGACGGTGACTATCGGGTGTTCGCCCGCGCTTTCATGATTCATCATCGACCCATCAGATGCCGCCGTCCTCAGTCCTCGGGGAGCAGCGATATCTGGTCCTTCTTCTCTTCCGCCGTGGGTTCGCTCTCCAGACGCTCGATTTCCTCCTGGAAAGCCTTGACGTCCGCGAAGCTGCGATACACCGAGGCAAAGCGCACATAGGCCACTTGGTCAAGCGCCCGCAGTTCATGCATGACCCAGTCCCCCAGCAAGCGCGAGGGCAGTTCACGCTCGCCGCTTGCGCGCAGGCGGTGCTGGATGCGGTTCATGGCGGCGTCCACGCTGTCGGCATCGACCGGACGCTTTTCCAGCGAACGCATGATGCCGGCCGCCAGCTTTTTCTCATCGAACGGTTCACGCTCACCGTTGCTCTTGATGATGCGCGGCATAACCAGTTCCGCCGATTCGAACGTGGTAAAGCGTTCGCCACAGGCCAGGCATTCGCGCCGCCGACGTACCTGCGAGCCTTCACTGGCGAGCCGTGAGTCGATCACCTTGGTGTCCTGTGCGCGGCAAAACGGGCAGTGCATGATCAGGCCTTGCGAAGCATACCGGGCCTGGGGTCAGACGCCATAGACCGGAAAACGCCTGCAGATAGCCAGCGCTTTCTCGCGCACGGCTTCGATCACGCCGAGGTTGCCGATGTCATCCAGGATGTCGCACATCCAGCCGGCCAGCTCGCGTGCCTCGGTCTCCCGGAAGCCGCGCGTGGTGATGGCGGGTGTGCCGATCCGGATGCCGCTGGTGACAAACGGCGACTGGGGGTCGTTCGGCACGGCGTTCTTGTTCACCGTGATATTGGCCGCGCCCAGCGCCGCATCCGCCGCCTTGCCGGTGATCCCCTTGTCGATGAAATCGACCAGGAACAGGTGGTCGTCGGTCCGGCCGGAAACCACCTTGTAGCCGCGCTGCATCATCGCCTCGGCCATGGCCCGGGCGTTGCGCAGGACCTGCTGCTGGTACTCCGTGAAGGCCGGCTCCATCGCCTCCTTGAAGGCCACGGCCTTGGCGGCGATGACGTGCATCAGCGGTCCGCCCTGGGTGCCGGGGAATACCAGCGAGTTCAGCTTCTTCTCGATCTCGGCATTGGCGCGAGCCAGGATGAGCCCGCCGCGCGGCCCCCGGAGGGTTTTGTGCGTCGTGGAGGTGGTGACATCGGCGATCTGCACCGGGTTGGGATAAATCCCGGCCGCAACCAGGCCGGCCACGTGCGCCATGTCGACGAACAACCAGGCGCCGACGGCATCGGCGATGTCGCGGAAACGCTGCCAGTCCACCTGCAGCGAGTAGGCGGAGAAGCCGGCCACGACCATCTTGGGCCGGTGCTCGCGGGCCAGCGCCTCCACCCGGTCGTAGTCGATCACGCCCGTTTGCGGATTCAGGCCGTATTGCACGGCATGGAAGAGTTTGCCGGAAAAATTGACCTTGGCGCCGTGGGTCAGATGCCCGCCGTCGGCCAGGCTCATGCCCAGGATGGTATCGCCGGGTTGCAACAGGGCCAGATACACCGCGGCGTTGGCCTGGGAACCGGAATGCGGCTGCACGTTGGCATAATCCGCCCCGAACAACTGTTTGGCCCGGTCGATGGCGAGCTGTTCGGCCACGTCGACGAACTCGCAGCCGCCGTAGTAGCGTTTGCCGGGATAGCCTTCGGCGTACTTGTTCGTCAGCACCGAACCCTGGGCCTCCAGCACGCGCGGACTGGCGTAGTTCTCCGAGGCAATCAGCTCGATGTGTTCCTCCTGACGCCGGCGTTCACCCTGCAGGGCGTTCCAGAGTTCCTCATCGTAGCCGGCAATGCGCATCTCTTTGTCGAACATGTCAGGCGGTCCTGGGGTAGTTTCAGGAATCAGGGAAAAGCCGGAAACCCGGCGAGCAGGAAATGATAGCCGATTCGAGCCGGGCTGTGCTAACCGCGAGAGGTTATAAATATCCCTTTCATCTCGGGGTTGGATCAATTCTCGATCAGCGCTTCCAGCACCGCTGACCACGCCAGCGCCAGGTTTCGGCGATTGTACCCCCCGCCCCCCATCGCCAGCAGGCGACCGCGGCAGTGCCGCTCCGCCAGCCGGCACAAGCCGGTCGCGGCATGCCGGTGCGCCGCCGGCGTGTAGGCCAGATGGGTGATGGGGTCACCGCCGATGCTGTCGGCGCCGCACTGGAACAGGATGAATTCCGGCGGGAATTTCTCCAGGTGGGACTCAACCCGCTGCCACGCCAAACGGAAGGCATCGTCACCGGCCGCCGGCGGCATGGGGATATTGAGTTTGGTTCCCTGTGCCGTCCCACGCCCGGTCTCCTCCGCCAACCCGGTGCCGGGATAGAGGTAACGGCCGTCCTCGTGCAGATCGGCGAAAATCACATCCGGATCGCTCTCGAAGGCATAGAAGACCCCGTCACCATGGTGGGCATCGATATCCACGTAGGCGATGCGCTGCAGGCCGTGCACCCGGCGCAGCGTCTCGATGGCGACGCCGCAGTCGTTGAACACACAGAATCCCGCCGCACTGTCGCGCCGCGCATGGTGCAGGCCGGCAATCGGTACGAACGCATGCCGGCATTCATCCGCCAGCAGACGCCTCACGGCATCGAGCACACTCCCGACGACAAAACACGCGGCTTCGTAGACGCCCGGAAAGGCGGGCGTATCGCCAAGATCGAGGTAGCCTGCCCCGGTTGCCGACTGCCGGATGACCCGATCGACGTATTCCCGGGTGTGGAAGCGCTCGAGGCTCGCCCGGTCGGCGGAAACCGGCGCGCAGCGTGCCACCCGCTCATCCAGACCCAGCGCCTGCGCCTGTTTCCAGAACGCATCCAGCCGGTCGGGGCCGAACGGATGACCCTGACCGAAGCCGTAGCGGGCCAGTTCATCACCGAGGTACACACAGGCATGTGCGGACATGCGCCAAGTCAAACGCATGCCGGGCACGGGTTGGGCGGCGCCGTCCATCGGCCGCGCGGAAAAACGGAAAAAGGGTCAGAGCCCTTTTCTTGCCTGTTTTCTCACTCCAAAGTAAAGGGCGTTAGAAAAGGGCTCTGACCCCGTTTTCCCGTACTTGCCCGGCCGGGGCAGGCGCCTATAATGGCCGTCCGTTTCATCAACTCGCTCCAGGAATGCAAGTCACATGGCACAGTACGTCTATACCATGAACCGCGTGGGCAAGGTGGTCCCGCCCAAGCGCGTTATCCTGAAAGACATTTCCCTGTCCTTCTTCCCCGGTGCCAAGATCGGCGTGCTCGGCCTCAATGGTTCGGGCAAATCCAGCCTGCTGCGCATCATGGCCGGGGTGGATACCGAGATCGAGGGTGAGGCGCGGCCCCAGCCCGGCCTCAACGTCGGCTTCCTGCCCCAGGAGCCGGCGCTTGATCCCACTAAAAACGTACGCGGCAATGTCGAGGAAGCGCTGACCGCCATCACCAGGACGCAGGAGAAACTCGACGCGGTCTATGCCGCCTATGCGGAACCGGATGCCGATTTCGACGCCCTGGCCGCAGAACAGGCGCGTCTGGAAAACATTCTGCAGGCCAGTGACGGCCATAACCTGGAGCGCAAACTGGATGTCGCGGCGGAAGCGCTGCGCCTGCCGCCCTGGGACGCGGATGTCAACCGGCTCTCCGGTGGCGAACGCCGGCGCGTGGCCCTGTGCAAATTGCTGCTGTCCAACCCGGACATGCTGTTGCTCGATGAACCGACCAATCACCTGGACGCGGAAAGCGTCGCCTGGCTGGAACGTTTCCTGGCCGAATACCCCGGCACCGTTGTGGCCGTGACCCATGATCGTTACTTTCTCGACAACGTCGCCGGCTGGATCCTCGAGCTGGACCGCGGCCATGGTATCCCCTGGCAAGGCAACTACTCCTCCTGGCTGGAACAGAAGGAACAGCGACTCGAAATCGAGGAGAAGCAGGAATCGGCCCGCCAGAAGGCCATGAAGGCCGAGCTGGAATGGGTCCGCGCCGGCGCCAAGGGCCGGCACGCCAAGAGCAAGGCGCGACTCGCCCGGTTCGAGGAACTGGCCTCGCAGGAACAGCAGAAGCGCAATGAAACCAAGCAACTCTTCATCCCGCCCGGCCCCCGGCTGGGTGATCTGGTGATCGAGGCCCGGCACATCAGCAAGCGCTACGGTGAGAAACTCCTCATCGAGGATCTGAGCTTCAACCTGCCGCGCGGCGGCATCGTCGGCGTCATCGGTCCAAACGGCGCCGGCAAGACCACGCTGTTCCGCATGCTGACGGGAACGGAGCAGCCCGATGCGGGCGAGTTGCGCATCGGC
>JAHKKL010000194.1 GCA_020027635.1 Gammaproteobacteria bacterium | reverse complement strand
GATGGGTGCGCATAAAAGACGGCGGCACGGCCGATGATATGGCTTTCCTGTTCAGATATGACTTGTGGGTCATCGATATGCCAAAAAGCTATTCAGGGGCGCGCCTAACCTTCGATAAAGACAAACTGACAAGAATAAAATATCGATGGCAACTGTTTGAATCCCTGTAGTGCGTGGAAGTACGACTGGGCCGCCGACCAGATTCCGCTCGAAATCATCGGCAATGGCGGTACGCCCTATGATTTTGGTGTACGAAAAGGTGACAGGTTTATTTTCCGCTGATACCCTCACGCGAAAGCGAACAGGTAAAGCGAGGAAACTATCGTGCCATAGAGGAAAATGAACGGAAAAAGGTTTTCAGATTCATTTTCCGCTGATGCGACGCACCGCCTATCTGCACAATCGCCGGCATGACGTCCGGCATCTCAAAATCGGAGGAGACTTCAATGCGTGAAATACACAAGAAAGTGAGTGGCATGATGCTCGTCTCGTCGGTTGTGTTGACGATGCATGTGTCTGCCGAGGATGCGGCGGCGCCAGCCACCGATAATCAGATGATCGCGAGCGCGATGTCCGCGGCACCGGGCAACGTCGCGCAGGGCGCGACCATCGTGGCGATGGAGGCTGACGGCACTATGCGCACGCTACGCCCCGGAACCAACGGGTTCACCTGCATGGCGGACAATCCGGCGACTCCCGGTCCCGATCCCATGTGCATGGATAGGAACGCAATGGAATGGGTTCATGCCTGGGTGGCGCATACAATTCCGGCATCAGGCAAGATCGGGTTTATGTACATGCTCGCCGGCGGGACGGACGCCAGTAACACCGACCCGTACGCTACGAAGCCCGAGGCCGGTAATCACTGGGTCAAGACGGGGCCGCACGTGATGATCGTCGGCGCCGATGCCAGCTTCTACGATCAGTATCCGAAGAGCGCGGATCCCGACACATCGGTCCCCTATGTGATGTGGGCAGGTACCCCGTATCAGCACGTGATGGCGCCGGTTAAGTAATCGCGGGCGTTGCTACAAATGACAGCAGTAGGGCGTGAACTCATCTGCTTGAGGGGAACTGCATGCCCGGGTAATATCACCGCGTCTTCCATCGCGCATTCCGGATGCCAAACACCGTGAATATTGCCCGAAAAATTAACCGGATTCTGCGTGATCTCAAACATCCACTCCGGGCTGTCGACTCGATGCTGTGGACGAGCAGGGCGCGCCGGCGTCGCACGTTTCGAAACGAAACGATTTATGACGTCGGCATGCATGAGGGTCAGGATACCGCCTTCTATTTGAAGAAGGGATTTCGCGTCGTCGCCGTCGAAGCCAACCGGGTGCTGACCGATGCCGCGAGCAAGTGGTTTGCGCCATTTATCGCCGCCGGCCAGTTATCCATTCTCAATATCGGGATCACGGAAAAAGAATCGGACAGCGACCTTGAGTTTTTTGTCAATGACAGGATCTCCGAGTGGTCTTCCTTCAACAGGGACGTCGCAGGACGTGACGCAGGTCCCATTCATTCGGTGGTTGTCCCCACTCGCACCCTCGCATCGATCATCGCCGAATTCGGCCCCGCCTATTACGTCAAGATTGACATCGAGGGATATGATGCAATCGCGCTGAGATCGTTGCTGACCGTCGAGCCAAAGCCGCGCTATCTATCGGTGGAAAACGGCAACCAGGGGATGCTCGGGATGCTCGTTTCAGCCGGATACGATCGTTTCAAGTATATCCAGCAGAAAGGCATATCCGAGCTGTGTGTATCCCTGCCGTCCAGGGAAGGCGATTATACCGGGCATCTCTTCCCGCGCGGTGCAAGTGGTCCATTCGGTGAAGAGACACCAGGTAAGTGGGTTGCTGCCGAACAGATCAGGACGGAAATTTCAAAAGTATGGGATGTCGATGGCTCAGCTAAACAATCGGGGCATGACGACCGTATTCACGGCTGGTTCGATCTGCATGCCCGCCACTCCAGTGCCCCGATGCAGCCAGTGAATGGCTGACACTCTGTTCCGCTAATCCTCATTGCCTTAACGTATTGAGCTGGGTACTTGCCATGGCCCTTGTGGATGCCTATCAAGGCCCTCTGCTGCGCAGAACCGCCGTCATGTCGTGAACGCGCCCATCGGTCCAGGCCGCGGCGGGTTATTTGGCCAGGCGCAATGACTCGCTGAAACTTTCCAGCTCGCTGACGTACTCGCTCTGATCCTCCTTGCGCTGCCAGATGCGCACCGGCAGGTAATGGAGTTCCGGCGCGCACCAGATGTAGGTCAGTTTCTCCTTGCTGTCACCGACCCGGTTGAGCTTGACCGTCTCGAAACGTCCGGCGGGCAGCTCCACGGTCTCCGTGCCGATGACCTGGAAGGCATACTGCTTGAGTTTCCCGCCGTCGGCCACGGCGAAGATTTTATCGGTCGCGCCGTTCTGCAGCTCCCGCATCATGCCGAGCTGGGTCGAGAGCTTGTCCAGCGTCCCGGCCGGTATGGTCATCTCCCACCGGCTGTCGTCGACGTCGTTCACGACCGTCGAGGTCCTCCAGTCGAAGGTCAGTTCGGCCGTGCGCGTGGTGCGCCTCCCGCTGCGATGGTAACGGTAAAACAGGGGGCGGATGCCGGCGTGGTCCATGATGCCCCGGCTCAGTTCGCGCAAATCCTCCTTCACTAGCCAGGATATCCAGCTGCTCGGCCAGGTGTGGGATTCATACCGGTAGTCGCCGTTTCCCTCCACCGTGAGGGAGATATCGGTGGTGCCGAGACGCAGGCTGCCGCGCATGATCTTGAACGTCGCGGCGAAGGACGGCAGCGACGCCGCCTGCAGTGCCGGTACCAGCAGGACACAGCCCAGCAGCCAGACGGCGCCGGCGAGAAGCGCAGGCCGGTGGCGGCGGTTCAAGCCGGCTCCCGTGCGCTGGGGAGCAGCATCCGGGGCGTCTCCAGCGGCGCGCCATCGAGGATGACCCGCCCCTCGGCATCCAGTCGCAGGCGCCCCTCGGCGAACCAGCGGATCGCCAGCGGAAGGATGCGGTGTTCCTGGTTCAGCACCCGCTGCGCCAGTGACCTGGCGTCGTCGTCCGCGAGCACCGGTACGCGCGCCTGCAGGATGGCGGGGCCGCCATCCGTTTCCGGGGTGACGAAATGGACCGTTGCCCCGCTTTCCCGATTGCCCGCATCCAGTGCCCGCTGATGGGTGTTCAGACCGGGAAACTCGGGCAGCAGCGAGGGATGTATGTTCAGAATGCGACCGCGGTAGTGGGTGACGAATTCCGGGGCGAGGATCCGCATGAAGCCGGCCAGTACCAGCAGTTCCGGTTCGAAGGTGTCGATCGTCGTTCGCAGGACTGCTTCGAACGCGGCCCGGCTGGCATAGCAGGCGTGATCGATCACGATGGTGCGGATACCGAGCAGGGCGGGGCGTTGCAGTCCGGGGGCGTCGGGACGGTTGCTGATCACGGCGCGGATCTCGACCGGCAGTTCGCCGTCGGCGATCGCATCGAGGATGGAGTGGAGATTGCTGCCCCGCCCTGAAATGAGGACCACGACAGGCAGTGGCTCGTTCATGGCATCGGCCGCGCCGGGGCGGCGCCGCGCAGGAGCGGTTTCTTCCCGGTCATGGCTCCAGGATCACGGACGGATCGCCGTCACCGGCTTCGATGCGGCCGATGACCCGCGCGATTTCGCCCGACATCTCGAGGTGTTCCAGCGTCCGGGCCACATCGGCCGCGGCGACGCACACCACCATGCCGATCCCGCAGTTGAAGGTGCGGAACATCTCGCCTCGATTGACATTTCCCATGCGCTGCAGCCAGTCGAAAATGGCCGGGCGTTGCCACGCGCCGGTATCGATCCGGGCGCGGGTGCCCGAGGGCATCACGCGCGGCAGGTTCTCGGTCAGTCCGCCCCCCGTGATGTGGGCGAGCGCGCGGACCTCGACCGTGCCGAACAGGGACAGCAGCGGCTTGACATAGATCCGGGTCGGGGCAAGCAGCCATTCCGCGAGGGGCTTGCCATCGAGCGCATCGTCCAGGGTGCTGTGGGTGCGCTCGAGGATCTTGCGGATCAGCGAATAGCCGTTGGAGTGGGGTCCGGAGGAGGCCAGGCCGATGAGCGCGTCCCCGGCCCTGACGCCGCTGCCGTCGATGATGGCCTCCTTCTCGACGACTCCGACGCTGAATCCGGCCAGGTCGTAATCCCCGGCGGCGTACAGGCCGGGCATTTCCGCGGTTTCTCCGCCGACCAGCGCCGCGCCGGCGAGTTCGCAGCCGCGGGCGATGCCGCCGATCACCCGGGTGGCGATATCGACGTCGAGCTTGCCGGTGGCGTAATAATCGAGAAAGAACAGAGGTTCGGCCCCCTGGACGACGATGTCGTTGACGCACATGGCGACGAGGTCGATGCCGATGGTGTCATGCCGGCCGGTTTCGATCGCCAGCTTGAGCTTGGTGCCGACCCCGTCCGTGCCGGAGACCAGCACGGGCTGGCGGTAGCGGTGCAGCGGCAGCTCGAACAGGGCGCCGAACCCCCCCAGGCCCGCGAGCACGCCGGGCCGCGTGGTGCGGGCCACGGCCGGTTTGATCCGCTCGACGAGGCGGTTGCCGGCATCGATATCGACGCCGGCATCC
>JAHKKL010000193.1 GCA_020027635.1 Gammaproteobacteria bacterium | reverse complement strand
GTGGCGCTGCCACCGGACCAGTACAGTCGCAGACCGATGGCGGTGCCGACGATGCCGGCGGCCAGGCCGGCGAGAAAGGTGCGGCGGGTGAACCGGAGACTCATGACAGCTGTGTCCTGAGGTGATCGGCGAGGCGCAGCGCCAGCGCGACGAGGGTGAGCGTCGGGTTGGAGGCGCCGCTGGTGGTGAATACCGAGCTGCCGGCGATGTAGAGGTTGTCGACGCCGTGCACCCGGCAGTTTGCATCCACGACGCCGTGCTCGGGTGAATCGGCCATGCGGGTCGTGCCCATGTGGTGATAGCCGCCGAGCACTTCCTCGGGCCAGTTGCCGTCATCGCTCAGCGCCGGCCGCACCCGGCCCAGCCCCAGGGCGCCGAACTCTTCGGACAGGGCGCGCACGATCCGGTTCAGGCTGAGCTTGTCGGTTTCGCTCAGACGCCAGTCGAGGCGCGCGCGCCGCAGTCCCAGCGCGTCACGCTCCTCCGACAGCGTCACCCGGCTGTCCGGATTCGGCGCCTGCTCGCAGGCGCAGCCCAGGGCGCAGTTCGCCCCCAGCGACCCGGCCGGCGGCCAGTCGTTGTACCCCGCCGGAGGATGATCCGTTTCGCGCGGCGGATCGAGATCGCGCTGCAGGTCGAAGATATCGCGCGCGCGCTGATCATCCGCAGGCGCCGCCCCGGCGAGGTTTTCGGCGGTATAGACGTCCATCACGCCGATGGTGAACACCGCATGCTGCAGGCGCTCGCGCCGCAGCAGCGCCTCGGTCGGGATCAATGCGGAATGCACGATGTTGTCCGCGAGCGAGAGATGCTGGGTGTAGGCGGCATTGAATGCCTCCGGCCGCGAGGTGACCATGTTGGCGACGCCCGGGATGTGCGGATGCTCCATGAAGTAGCGCCCGACGAGATCATGGGTGTTGCCGACTCCCGCTGGTTGCGCGCGGTTCGACAACAGCAGCAGGCGGGGGTTCTCGATGGCGCCGGTGGCGAGGATATAGCGGCGCGCCCTGACCCGGAAAGACGGCCCGCCGAGGGAGGCGACGCGCAGCCCGGTCACCTCGGCGCCCGCCTCGCTGGTCTCGATCTCCGTGACGGTGGCGTGCAGCAGGGCGCGCACGTTGGCCGCCTGCTCGATGTCCTTGCGGTAGCGCGTGCCGAAACGCGTCGGCGGGCTGTACTGGAAGAACGTGGTGGTGATCAGGCCGCGGGAGAAGGGCAGCATCTTCGCGCCGACCTGTTCCTCCCAGAACGCGGTGGCATCGTAGCGGAACGGCCCGGTCTCGGTGACCGGCTGGGCGCGCTCGTAATAGGGATCGAGCTCCGCGCGCGTGATCGGCCAGCCGCTGTGGGGGATCCAGTCGCGCGCCTCGAAGTCGATGGGGGTGAGCGGCCGGCACCAGCCGCCCCAGTGGTTGGTGCTGCCGCCGAAGTAGCGCAGCCGGGCGCTCTCCAGCGGAAAGTACCAGCGCCCGCCGTTCTCGCCCAGGTACAGGTTCTGGGTGTCCTGCTCGAACTCGAGACCGCCGCTTTCGAGCAGGCAGATCCGGAGGTTCGTGCCGGCGAGTTCGCGCGCGATGGTGATGCCGGCGGCACCGGCGCCGATGATGGCGATGTCGGTCTCGATCAGGGTGTCTTCGGGCAGGCGGCGTGCGTCTTCGATCATGGCGGCGTAGCGTCTGTTGTTCGTCGTTGAAAAGCGGGCGCGACGTTCGGGGTTGGCATCATACGCCAGAATAATGCCCGGCCGTTACAGCCGGCGCGCGAGCAGGCCCATCGCGCAATCGGGCACGTCCAGCGGGATACGCACGCGATGGCCGCCCCCCGGGGCTTCGCGCATCCAGCCGCCTTCCCGGTCGAACATGCGCTCCAGCCGGAAGGTGCGGTTGCCGCCGGGCAGGATCAGTTCCAGCTCGTCGCCGACGGCGAACTTGTTCCTGACATCGACCTCGGCGAGACCGCTCGCCGGGTCGTAGCCGGTCAGCTCCCCGACGAATCGCGCCCGGGTGCTGGTGGAGCAGCTTTCGAGGTAATTCTGGTACTCGTGGTCGTGATGACGCTGCAGGAAGCCGTCGGTATAGCCGCGATTGGAAAGGTTCTCCAGGCAGGCCAGAAGTCCCGCGTCGAACGGCCGGCCCGCCGCGGCGTCATCGATCGCCCGGCGGTACACCTGGGTGGTGCGCGCCACGTAGTAATGCGACTTGGTGCGTCCCTCGATCTTGAGGCTGTCGATGCCCATCGCCACCAGCCGTTCGACGTGTTCCAGCGCCCGCAGGTCGCGGGAATTCAGGATATAGGTGCCATGTTCGTCCTCCTCGATCGGCATCAGTTCGCCGGGGCGTTTGCTTTCCTCGAGCAGGCGCACGGCGACGCGCGTGTCTGCACCGGGTGGAGCCGCGGGCACGATGTCGCCGCTGGCATCCATGCCCGCGTCTCTCACCGTGTAGTCCCAGCGGCAGGAGTTGGTGCACGCGCCCTGGTTGGCGTCGCGGTGGTTGAAATAGCCGGAGAGCAGACAACGCCCGGAGTAGGCGATGCACAGCGCGCCGTGCACGAACACTTCCAGTTCGACGTCCGGGCAGGCCTGGCGGATCTCCCCGATCTGCTCCAGGGAGAGTTCGCGCGAGAGGATGATGCGCCGGATACCCTGCGCCTGCCAGAAGCGCACGCTGGCGTGATTCATGGTGTTGGCCTGCACCGACAGGTGAATGGCCATGTCGGGCCAGCGCTCGCGCACCATCAGGATCAGGCCGGGATCCGCCATGATGAGGGCGTCCGGCCCCAGTTCGATGACCGGCTCCATGTCGGCGAGGAACGTCCTGATCTTGCTGTCGTGCGGCAGCACGTTGCTGGCGAGGAAGAAGGACTTGCCGGCGGCGTGGGTTTCGCGTATGCCGCGGGCCAGGGTCTCCAGGCGATGGAAGTCGTTGTTGCGCACCCGCAGGCTGTAGCGCGGCATGCCGGCGTAGACGGCATCGGCACCGTAGGCGAGCGCATAGCGCAGGTTGTGGAGCGTGCCGGCCGGTGCCAGCAGTTCGGTGCCTTGCATGGGGGACTCTGCACGGAGGAGCGGAAGCAGAAAATAGCGCCTGGCCGGTCCGGCTGCAAGCGTGCGCGGATCGGCGGCGGCGTGGTGGCGGTTGCGGCGATGGTCGTTATGTGTGTCGCGATGCCGGGCCGCGGTGTAAGATATGCCGCGCGCCGCCGCGCGTACCCTGTGGCACTGTGCCCCGATGTCGATATCCGCCATACGAATAACGAATTGCCGGTGCTGACTGCATGCTGAGAATCTCCAGTCATGTCGCCATTCCGGAAGGCGAGATCGAGATCAGCGCCATCCGCGCCCAGGGGGCGGGTGGCCAGAATGTCAACAAGGTAGCGAGCGCCGTGCACCTGCGCTTCGATATCCGCGCCTCGTCGCTGCCCGATCTCTACAAGGAACGGCTGCTGCGGCTGAGCGACCGGCGCATCAGCGCCGAGGGCGTGATCGTCATCAAGGCCCAGCAGTACCGCAGCCGGGAGAAAAACCGCGCGGCGGCGCTGACGCGGCTGCAGGAGCTGGTGCAGGGCGTGGCCGCGACGCGCAAGAAGCGCCTGCCGACCCGGCCGTCGCGCCGCGCCTGCGAGCGGCGCCTGGAGGAGAAGGGCAAACGCGGCCGGAACAAGGTCCTGAGAGGCAAGGTGCCGGTGGAGCCTCACTGAGCGCGGCGTATGACCATGAACCCGGCGTGACACCCGGCAAGAGGGAATGACCATGAACGCAAAACCCAACACCCATAACATGGCCCTGTTCTGCGACTTCGAGAATGTCGCGCTCGGCGTGCGCGATGCCAAGTACGCGGCCTTCGATATCCAGAAGGTGCTGGAGCGGCTGCTGCTCAAGGGCAATATCGTCGTGAAGAAGGCCTACTGCGACTGGGAACGCTACAAGGAGTTCAAGGGGGCCATGCACGAGGCGACCTTCGAGCTCATCGAAATTCCCCATGTGCGCATGTCCGGCAAGAATTCCGCGGATATCCGCATGGTCGTCGACGCCCTGGACCTCTGCTACACCAAGTCGCACGTCGATACCTTCGTGATCATCAGCGGCGATTCGGATTTCTCGGCGCTGGTCAGCAAGCTGCGCGAGAACAACAAGGTAGTGATCGGCGTAGGGGTGAAGAATTCCACCTCCGACCTGCTGATCTCCAACTGCGACGAGTTCATCTTTTACGACGACCTGGTGCGCGGTTCGGAAAAGCCGCGCCGCTCGCGGCGCAAGGCCGCCGCGAAGAAGGAATCGAAAAAGACCGCCACCAGGACCGATGCCGACAAGGCGCAGGAGGCGCTCGACCTGGTGCTGGAAACCGTCGAGGACCTGTTCAAGGAGCGCGGCGAGGAAGAGAAGGTATGGGGCTCGATGGTGAAACAGACCCTGAAACGGCGCAAACCCGGCTTCAACGAGACCTACCATGGTTTCAGCACCTTCGGGAAACTGCTGGAGGAGGCGCAGGCCCGCAAGCTGCTGACGCTGGAACTGGACGAGAAGTCGGGCGGCTACATCATCAAGAGCTTTGTCCAGGAAGAGTGACCGTCGAGGTCGCGCCGGGGGTCGGCAGCAGTCTTAAGGAGAAAACGATGAACACCA
>JAHKKL010000192.1 GCA_020027635.1 Gammaproteobacteria bacterium | reverse complement strand
ACTTCTTCACGCACCTCGTTGAAGAGTTCCTCGGTGTCGAGGTTGTCCGCGCACATGCGGAAAATCTCCTTGGCCGGCACCTGGTCCGAGATCTCGTGGAACCAGTAGCGATGGGTGAAACGCAGGAAGATCTCCAAGATCTGGCGTATGGTCCGCTTGAACTGCCGGATGGCGTCGGTATTCTGGATGTCAAGCCGGTTCAGTGCATTGACCAGGCGATCGGAGAACATCAGCAGCGCCGCCCGGTGAAAGTGCGCGACCAGGAACAGCAGGAAATACTGGTGCCGGAACTGTCCGAGGGTGCCGGTCTCGGCGTCGACGAACCGGGGCTGCGCGGTGCTGCCGATCACGACCAGCGTCGCGCCGGTGCAGATGAAACGGGTGTTCATGCCCTTGTTCCGCGGGCTCCAGTAGCGATCGTAACAACAGCGGCGTTCGAAGCCGCGCAGATAGCGGTCGGAGTATGGCAGCACGTCACCGTCGCCCGGTTCGGCCGCCAGGCCGAGGCGGATGAAATCGGCCCGTGAGAGGACTGCCGGGTCATCGACCGCGATATAAGCCACCAGCGGCATGCGGTGGTACTCGATCTGCCGGTAGCGCAGCCGTTCCACCGCGCCCGAGTAATGCAGCGCCAGCGGCTGGAGCAGGTATTCCCAGTGCGCGGCGATATGGGGCGCCCGGTAGTGGGCAACGAAGGCGAGGTAGCGTTCTTCCTTCTCGTAATCGGAGACGGCCAGGACCTCCCCGCCGGCGCCCAGCCACTCGACCCGATTCAGGCAGTGGCTGCCCGCGCCTTCCGGCTCCCAGTCCATCGGGTAGGCGCGCCCGAAGCCATAGAGGGTATGCTGGACCTGGCGAAGGCTGAGATTGTCGGCGGAGATCTCCACCGCCAGCAGGATGACATCCATATCGAAGAAGAAGTACAGCTCCATATGGCCGACGTCGAAGTAGACGGGTGGCTGATCGCGCAGGTAGGTGACCCTCACCCGGGCGATGTCGTTGCGCCGGAATACGCGCACCGGCGACTCCGAGTGCCAGGCATTGCGCCTCCCAGCCATACCCTCGCCATAGAGGAAGCGCTGGACCTTGGGCAGAAAGGCGATGAATTCGTTGTAGTGCCGCCGCTGGAATTTCCGCTGCTCGCCGCTGAACTCTGAGGAGAGTTCACGCCAGGGATTGGCCACTCCCGCCTGTTCAAATACTTCCCAGGGTTTTTGGGTCTGCGCATCCTCCACGATGGGCATGAGCTGCAGCGGCCACAGCAGGATCTGCCGGAAATGCCGCACCACGATGCTCTCGGCGTTGGTGTCTCCTGTGTTCAAGGGGTCTCCCGGGTTCAAGAATCGATCCTGGCAAGGGCCTGGCCGGTTGTCCTCCCGCTTGAGATCCCTCCGGGGAGGGAGCACGCTGGACCAGGCGATACGGGGACAAGAAGTTACCGGAATTGCGCCGGGTTTGCACATGACATTGAAATCGCGTGCATCGCCCTAAAACCTGCCCTGCCCGTAATCCTCGAACGCCTGCTGGATTTCGGCCCTGGTGTTCATCACGAAGGGCCCGCCGCGCGCCACCGGCTCGTTGAGGGGCCTGCCGGCCACGACCAGAAAGCGCGCCTCCGCGTTTCCGGCCTCAACCCGGACGGTATTGCCACGAGCCAGCACTCCCAGATCGTCACGTCCCAACTGCACCGCCCGGCCGCCGGCATCCCGGGCCATCACCGGTCCCTGGATGACATAGACGAAGGCATTGTGGTTGACCGGCAGCCGCTCGGTGAATTCCCCACCGGCCGGGATTCGAACATCCAGGTAGAGGGGTTCGGTCAAGGGTTGCACGACCGGGCCCCGGGTGCCCTGCGAGGTCGCCCCGGCGATGACCCGCACGTCGATGCCTCCCTCGCGGGATTCAACCGGTATCTGTTCCGCCGGGTATTCCTGGTAGCCGGGATGATCCATCTTGTGGGCGGCGGGCAGATTCACCCAAAGCTGGAAACCCTCCAGCAAGCCGTTTTCCTGTTCCGGCATTTCCGAATGCACGATGCCCCGGCCGGCGGTCATCCACTGGATGCCGCCGGGCGCGATGACGCCCTCATGGCCCGCATTGTCCCGGTGACGCATGCGACCGGCGAGCAGGTAGGTGACCGTCTCGAAACCGCGATGCGGGTGCGGCGGGAAGCCGGCGAGATAGTCTTCGGGCCGATCGGAGCGGAAGGCATCCAGCAGCAGGAAGGGATCGAGCATGGGCAGCGCCGGCTGACCGATGACCCGGGTGAGTTCGACGCCGGCCCCATCGGTGGCCGGCATGCCCTTGATGACGCGGGAGACCTGCCTGACCGTGGGATTCTCTTGCAGTATTGCCGTATTCATATCAGTTCCTCCAGTCCAAACGGCAGCGGTCGCCGCCGGATAGTGCTGTCGATGCGCAGAATGGGTTTTATCAGTCATGGCGATGCCTCAGCTACTCGCCTGGCGTCTGGCGTCAAGCGACCAGGCACCCGCGCCGCCGGCAACCAGGAACAGGAAACCGCCGGCCATGGCCATATTCTTCATGAAGTTTATGGACTGCATCTGGTCGCCGAAGTTGGCATGGAAGATCAGGGCGCTAACGATGCAGAAACCGGCCAGCAGGAAGGCGCCGAGGCGGGCCTGCCAGCCCAGCAGCACGGCGAGGCCGCCGCCGAGTTCAAGCAGGATCACCGCCGGCAGCAGCGCGCCTGGCACACCCATGCTATCCATGTAGCCCTGGGTTGCCGCATACCCACTGAGCTTGCTGATGCCGGACATGACGAAAATGGCGGACATGAGCACCCGGCCGGTCATCTGGGTGGCTGCTGTCAGAGTGGATTGATTCATGGTTAGTTCCTCGATAAGGCGATTGGAGACCCTCTCCTCGCGCACGATATAAGCATGGTTGTTGCGTATAATTTAATAAATAGCCAGTAATCGAATTTATTGTTCTATATTTAGCAACAATATGGGAAAGTTTGCCGACATCGAGACCTTGGTTGCGGTGGTGGAATCCGGGACCTTCAATGCCGCCGGTGAGCGGCTCGGTGTGGCGAAATCGGTGGTCAGCCGGCGGATCAGCCAGCTGGAGAGCCGTCTGGGCAGCCGGCTGTTGCATCGCACCACGCGGCGCCTGACATTGACGGATGCCGGCAGAAACTTTTACCACCGCGCGCTGCAGATCCTCGCGGAGCTCGATGAGGCGGAGCAGAGCGTTGCCGCCGAGACCACCGAATTACGCGGTGCCATCAAACTGGCCGCACCGCTCACCTTCGGCCTCCGGCATCTCTCCGGCGCCATCACGGACTTTCTCGACTCCCATCCCGCCATCGAACTCGTCCTTGACCTCAATGACCGCATTATCAATCTGGTCGAGGAGGGTTTCGATCTGGCGGTCAGAATCGGGGAATTGCAGGATTCCACGCTGGTGGCGCGCCGCCTGGGGATCGCGCGCGCCGTGACCTGCGCCAGCCGGGTCTACCTCGATCGCCACGGGGAACCGGCGCATCCGGATGATCTGCGGCGGCATATCGGTCTGCAATACAGCAACATCGGCTACCGGCAGCAGTGGCGATTCGAGACACCGGAGGGCGGGACGGTCTTCGCCCAGCCGCAGATCCGCATCCGCGCCAACAACGGCGAGGCCCTGGCCTGTGCCGCCGTCGCGGGCCTGGGCATCACGACCGGCCCCACCTTCATCCTGGGCAGTTATCTCAGGGAAGGCAGCCTGGTCGGCATCTTGAATGACTACCGGCGACCCGCCGTCGGAATCTATGCCCTCTACCCGCCGGGTCGCATGCTGCCCCGGCGCATCCAGGTCTTCTCGGATTTTCTGGCGGGTCGTTTCGGTGATCACCCGTACTGGGATGAGGGTTTGGGGGACGTATGAGGTCCAGAACCCTCGGTAGGGTGCGCCCTGCGCACCATTGATTGGTGCGTGAAACGCACCCTACCTATGGGGGCGTATAGCCGCTCAGTTCGAGGTAACCCTTGCCGGTGTGGCTGCCGGTGACATCCACGGCCCCCTCCCAGTAACGGACCGTATCATCCATCAACTGGTCGTCCAGCACCGCCCGCACGCGCAAGTCCAGACCTTCCCCGGGCACCGCCAGCCGCCATGCCACCGGATAGCGGGCGCCGTCCGGGGCCTTCCAGTAACGCTCCGGCGTGAGCGTGACGAGCGCCGGCGTCAGGTCGCGGGAGCTGCCGTCCGGCTCCACCAAGCTGCCCCGGCTGTAGGGATGCATGCCGCCGTCGCGGTAACGCAGCCGGTAGAACATCAGCTCCCGGCCATCGTCCAGTTGCAGCGCAAACCAGTCCCAGCCGGCCTGATCGTCGTCCAGCGCCGAACTGGACCATTCGTGGTCCAGCCAGGACTCGCCGCTTACCCGGTAGTTCGTTGCGCCCACGCGCAGCGTTCCCGCGGTCGGCAGGCGGGTAAAAGAGTAATAGTAAGACGCATTGCCGGGCGTGGCGCTCTTGCGCGACAAGCCCTGCTCGCCCTGCAGGACGAGCGGTTTTTCACCGGCCGCCAGGTTGAGGGCCATCCCGAAGTCCGCGGCGTCGGTGGACAGCGTGAGCGGAAACGGAGCGCCGTCAGCGCGCAGTGACCAGGACTCCAGCCAGATCGCCAGCGGCTGCGATG
>JAHKKL010000019.1 GCA_020027635.1 Gammaproteobacteria bacterium | reverse complement strand
GGTATCCAGATGCAGGTCCCGCTGCGGGTAGGCGATGACGATGCCTGCCGCATTGAACTTGCGATTGATGGCCTGGTGCAATTTACTGATCGTATCCAGACGGTATTCGATGGAATCGATAAAGCAACGCACGGTCAGATTCAGGGAATTGTCTCCAAAGCCTTCAAAGGCGGTGAAGGGAGGCGGCTCCGGGAGCACGTGTGAGTTTTGCTGCGCCGCCTCGGTAATCAGAGTCATCGCCTGATCTACATCGCTGCCGTAAGCGACGCCGACGGCAATGACGATGCGGGTCACCTGGTCGGAGAGGGACCAGTTGAGCAGCCGGCCGGTGATGAACTCCTTGTTGGGCACCAGTAATTCCTTGCGCTCCAAGGTCTGGATCGTGGTGGCGCGAATCTGAATGCGGGTGACGTGACCGTCGGTGTCCCCGACGCTCACGTAGTCGCCGACACGGATGGGCCGTTCAAACAGGATGATGAGTCCGCTGATGAAATTGGCCACGATCTCCTGCAGACCGAAACCGATACCCACGCCGAGGGCCGCAATCAGCCATTGAACCTGACCCCAGCTGCCGCCGAGCATGCCGACGACCAGCAGCGTACCCGCCCCCGCGATGAAATAACGCGACAGGGTGGTGGCGGTGTAGCGGCCACCCGGTGTCATGTCGAGTTGCTGCAGGAGGACGATCTCGAGGAAGGCCGGAAAGCGTTTTGTCGCGACCACGGTGCCGATGACGACGATGATGGCGAGCATCGCATCGGCCAGCGTGAGCGGAACCTGCTGTGCTTGCCCGTTTATCACGGCGGGGTGATGCCAGAGGGTAATCTTGTCCAGGTAGGCGAACGCCGGTAGAACATCCGACCAGATGATCCACACGCCGATGATCCCGCCAAGCACGATGGCCATGTTGAGCAGCTTGCGACTCTCGTCACTCAGGGCGACCAGATCGATCACCGGTTCTTCCACGACTTCCGTGATGCCTTCCCCGCCGGGTACCGCCGTCTCCCTGGCTTGCGCCGCGCTGCGTGCCGCTTCGCGCCTTTCGACCGTCGCCTTGAAGGCCAGCCGGCGACGCGTCAGCAGTAACCAGCGCACCACCATCTGGTGAACGATGACGAGCATCAGGATAAGCCACATGGTCTTGATCAGGCTGCCCGTCAGGATGCCGGCCGTGTAGTGGTAGCCGAAGATTGCGAGGACTGCCAGGGCTACGGGAACGGCCAGACTTATCACCAGCCAGAGGTGGCGCAATCGGGTGAACAGGCTCGCCGGCTTGCGTGCCATATACGACTGCAGCGCACCCTGCCCGGGTGCGAACAGGCGGTAGAAAAACAGGGCCAGCGTGGTCAGTACCAGAACGAAGGCCAGCCGTTCGATACCCGCGCCGGTTGGCAGCGCGTTCAGGTTCAGCGTCAGCACGGCAAGAAAAACCGCCGGCAGGAAGGTGATCGCCAGACGGGCGAGCTGGTGACGCAGCATCGTCAAACTCTGCTCGGGCCAGCGGAAGTGAACCTCCGCCAGACCGTTCGGCGCGCACAGTATGCGGAAAATCTGCAGGTAGAAAAGCGCGGGCGCCACCCAGAGCAGGGCGTGAGATATCGCCTTGGCGAAATCCGTTGAGTCGATGGCGTCTTCGAGTCGCCAGCCCGTGACGCTCAGCAGCAGCGGCCATGGGGCCGCCAGCAACAGCGTCACTAACAGTGCCTGGAATGAATGGAGGTATTTGTCGGTGCGGGGTTTGCCCACATTATTGCCGGTCGCCTGCAACCGGGCGCGGAGTTTGCCCGATCCCAGCAGGATGATGCCGGCGAGTCCCGCGGGCAGCAGGAAAGTGAAGGGGGAATCCGTTGCCCCGGAGCCGAGAATCTTTGCGGTTTCCATCCATTGCCCCGGCGACAGCAGTTGCATGAACTGCCCCGGTATTTCGCGCAGGGTGTTCATGTCAGGGGACTTGCTGCTGCGGATCCAGAGCAGATTCTCGCTGATAAACGCATCGTAGTCACTGACCGTATTGAGGAGCTGGCGCTGGGCGAACTCGAGTTCACCCAGCTCTCGCAAGTATGCCTGGTCGGAAGTGATGGCCTGGTTGAGGAGCGCTTTCCTGTTCGTTGTGAGCTGCTCGAGTTCGCCGCGAATACCCCTGGCCTCCTCCGGCGAGAGACTGGCCGTCAGGTCGTCGACATAATCGGCAATGCTGGAGAGCTTCTGGCGCTCCTCGTCATACTGAATCAGGCGCAGACCCGCCGCAGTGATGTTCTGCTCGCGTTCCCTCGTCTGTTTGTGGAACATCCGCGGGTTGAGCAATCCACGCTGCTGCTCGTACAGCATCTGTCCCAGCGCCTGACCTAGTCCCGCCAGCTCGACTTTCTGCCGGGTGTTGCGGAATTCATTGCCGATCTGCTCTGCCTGCCTGTTTGCCGTGTCATCCTCGACGACCGCCTGTTCGAGGCTCTTTGCCAGGGAGATCAATTCCTCGCTCAGCACGGCGTTCTTTTGCGCCATATCCTGAACCAGGGGATGCTTACCCGTGGACTCGGATCGCGTCTTCTCGGCTGCCGTTCTGGCCTGTTGCGCTTCGGCTATCCGCCTGCCGCTCAGCAGGTTCTCGAGCAGATGGATCCGCGCACGCATGCCTCTCAGGCTGTTAGTGGCCTTGTCTCTTTCGGCCTCGAGAAGTTCCGCGCGCATCGGTGCGCTCAGCAGTTCCTGGTCGAGCATCTTGATCTCGGCGCCGAGCGCCATGCTTTCGCTCTGCAGCGACCATTGTGTCGCCTCGATCAACTGGGGGGATTCATTGGCAGCGGCCACCTGACTTATCTTCCCGGCGATCTGGTCCATGCGCTGCTTTGCCTCGGTGAGTCGCTGTCGTGCCAGGTTTGACCGGTCCGTTTCCGCGAGCAGATTATCCTGCAAATCGGACAGCACGGCATCGACCGCAGCGAGATTGGTCTTTTCCTTCAGCAAGGCCTGGTCGACCTCGGCGAGCGGGGTTTTATCCGTAACACCCGCGATGATATTCCCTTCAGACTGCTGCTGTTTGTCGAGTTCCGCGCGTATCGCCCTGGCCCTGGCCGGCGCGGATTCCCTCGATTCCCGGAATTCCTTGGCGGCGGCGCTGTGAGATTTGGCCTGTTCCAAATACGCCAGGGCACTGCGATACAGCTCGATCAGTTTTTTCCGGGTCGATTCATCCAGCTCGGTTGATGCTTCAGCCTCCTTGATGTTCGCCTGCAGGGTGTCCAGGGTAACGCTACTGGACATGCGGTACGTGGACAGGTCGGTGTCCACCGCATAGGCAGGAGGGGATGAGGTCAGCAGGGCAAGCAAGGCCGCAAGGACTACCGGTTGCAACAGTGGTTTCATTTTGCGCCATCCCGCCCGTTTGTCATGGACGGATATGATAACGTGAAGAAGCGGGTGGTAGCGAATTGCGCGAGACAGGCAAGGACTGATTTATTCATGGCGTAGAAGAGGTACGCAGGGAGGTATCGATTGTCACCAGAACGGTTTTCGCTTCCGTGATGTTGCCTGGCTTCGCTGGTGCGGGTCAGGCAATCGGCTTATAATGCGCGCAGAAAACGAGTTCAAGTTAACAGTGGAGATCGATATGGAACACGGAAAATCAGTCACCGCCGGCATCTTGTTGCTGGCCGGCGCGGTTGCGGTCTCAAGCGCATTCGCCTACTCGGAGATTGCGGATGAAGCGGGTCAGCAGGGCAACGGCTTCGTCGGCCTTGGTGTGGGTTCGGTACCGGACTACGAAGGTTCCGACACGAACAAGGGGACGATAGCGCCGTTTGGCCGTTACAACTGGGCGAGCGGCCGCTATATCTCCCTCGGCGGCACCGCGAACGCGGAAAGCGCGGCGCGTCTCGAGCTAAACGTCCTGACCAAGGATACCGGGTGGGAGCTGGGCCCGGTGCTGCAATACCGCATGGAGCGTAATGACGTGGACAACAACCGGGTCGACCGGATGAGGGATGTCGATGCGGCCACGGAAGCGGGCGCCTTTCTGGGCTGGAAGGCGGATCGCGTGTCGCTCAGCACGACCTATGTCACGGATGTCTCGGATGAGCACAGCGGCGATGTCTGGTATCTCAACGGTAACTACTCCATTCCGGTCGATGAGCATTTCACTCTGGCGCTAGGAGCCCACATGACCTGGGCGAACGACGACTACATGGAAACTTATTTCGGCGTGGACGGCAATAATGCGGCGCGCAGCGGGTTTCCGACCTACAAGGCCGGGAGCGGTTTCAAGGACACCGGCCTGAGCCTCATTGGCAATTACAAGTTCAACCAGACCTGGGGGCTGGCGGGCGCCATCAACTACACCCGGATGCTGAACGACGCCGAGGATAGCCCACTCGTCAAGCAGGCGGGAGATGAAAATCAGTACAAGGCGCTGGTTGCGGTAACCTACTCGTTCTGAGGTTACACGAATACCGTAACGCGGGCTGCCGCACGGCAGCCCTTTTCTGTTTCTGTCCAGTAGATCCCTCAGCGGCTCTCCGCCGCCCTGATCGCCCCGGCGATCTCGCGGCTCAGGGCGGCAAGCGCGCGGCTCTGTGCGGCGACGATTTCAGTATACCCGGTGCCGCCGACCGGTTCGGTAAATGCCGTCTTTTTCTGGGCAACGACCTCCCGGCTTCTTTCACGGTAGAGCTTCCAGTTCACGGACAGCACCACGTTGCCGCTCGCATCGGCATCAAATCGCGAGACTTCGGCCACCGCCTGGTAATCGATCGTGGTCGAGCGTCCCCACGGGAAAACGGCGACATTGTCCGTCGGTACCAGTATCGCCAGGTTCTCCGCGAGGACGTCGGTCACGTTGTCCTGCAGCGCCTCGGCCCAGCGGTGGGTCTCGCTGTAGAGCAGTTCATGGGCGCCGCTGCGCACGGCGATCTGGGGGCGATCCAGATACATCGGCAGTTCAACGGGACCGACACCGATAGCTACTGCGCGACCCGCTGGCTGCGCAGACGCATCGGCCTCCACATGGCTAAGGATATAAAACCTCGAGGGGGGAGCGGCGGCGCATCCGGCCAGCATCGACAGCGTGGCGACGATCAGGTACTGCGCAAGCAAGTGTCGCATCAGTTTTCTCCGGGCAGGGTCTTGCCCCGCAGCAGGGACTGCGGCTGTCGCTCGAGGAAATCGGTGAGATCGCGCACCGAACGCGCGGCGCTGGTTATTTCCGCAAGAGCATTGTCGATGGCATAAAGCAGCTTCTCGTCGCTTACCAGATGCTGTGCCGATTCCAGCGTGCCGCGCGCCTGCGTCATCGCGAGGCGTGCCTCGTCCAGCGTGGCATGCATCTCTGAACCCAGCGGTTCAACCCGCCTGTCGATGTTGCGCGCAAGCGAACCGAGATCATCGAGTGCGGCGCGCAGCGACGCAATGGATTTCTGCAGTTCCGGCAACGTCACGAGCCGGTTGATGTTCTCCAGCGTCTCGTTGAGAGACAGGATGGACTGGTGCAGTTCCGGCGAATTGACCAGCTTGGTGAGGCCTTCCGATGTGGAAACGAGGTTGTTCATGACCTGCTCGACGGGGAAGTCCTCGAGCTTCCTGGTGATCTTTTCGATCGGCGTGGGTATCGTCGGAATTTCCGGGTATCTCTCGTCACCTACCAGCTCCACGGGTGAGCCGGGATTAAAATCCAGCTGAATAAACAGCTGGCCGGTCAGCAGGCTCTGCAGTTGCAGCTGGGCGCGCAGGCCGGCATCGATCAGTCCCTTGAGTCTCTCGTTTGTGCCACCGGTCATCTGTGTGACCATCTGCTCACTCCGGAGGAAGTTCGCGGGATTGATTTCGATGATCACCGGTATCCTGAAATCCGACGCGGATACGCCCATGACCAGCTGGATATTGGTTACCGTACCGATGTTGACGCCGCGGAAGTTGACTGGCGAGCCGATGTTCAGTCCCTTGACCGATTCCTTGAAATAGAGCACGAAGTGTGGCTTTCTCACGAACAGTTCACCGCTGCTGAGGAGCAGGATCGCCACGATGGCCAGTACGACGGCACCGACGACGAAGGCGCCGATCAAGGTGGGATTCGCGCGTTTGCTCATGGTTCACCCCGGTTGAGGAAGCTGCGCACCTTGGGATCGGCGGATTCCGTTCGCAGTATTTTCGGATCGCCGCCGGCGATCATGGTCCTGGATTCGGGATCGAGAAATACCGAATTGTTGCCTATGGTAAAGATGCTGGCGAGTTCATGGGTCACCACGACGATCGTCGCACCCAGGCTTTCGCGCAGTTCCAGGATCAGGTCATCGAGCCGCCGGGAACTGATGGGATCGAGTCCCGCCGACGGTTCGTCAAAGAACAGGATATCGGGGTCCAGCGCCATGGCGCGCGCCAGCCCGGCCCGTTTCTGCATGCCGCCGCTGATCTCGGCGGGGTAGAACTCCTCGAAACCGGCGAGCCCGACCAGCGCCAGCTTGAGCGACACGATCTCGCCGATCTCGGCCGGACTGAGTCCGGTGTATTCACCCAGCGGCAGCGCGACGTTTTCCGCCAGCGTCAGCGAACTCCACAGGGCGCCGCTCTGGAACAGCATGCCGAAACCGCGTTTGATGGTCTCCTGTTCTTCCGGTTCGGCTTCCCAGAAGCTGATGTCATCGAAATACACCTGCCCCTTTGCCGGTGGTTTGAGGCCGATGAGGTGACGCAGCAGGGTGCTTTTACCGCAGCCGCTGCCGCCCATGATGATGAAGATATCACCGCGCCGCACCATGAAATTCAGATCATGCTGGATGACGAAGTCGCCGTAGGCCATGGTGAGATCACGCACCGTGATGTGGGCTTCGGGTTGGGCTTGCGGCTTCAGGTCGGGTGTCATGTCAAATGCCCAGCTGCTGGTAAATAATCGTGAGCACGGACGCCGCCACGACGATGAACAGGATGCTGGTGACCACGGCGGAGGTCGTGGCCTCACCCACGGCCTGCGCGCTGCGCCCGCACTGCATGCCCCGCAGGCAACCGGCGATGGCGATCAGGATGCCGTAGGTTGTGCCCTTGCTGATGCCCACGGCGAATTGGGTAAGATCCAGGGCATGTACGGTCTGATGGTAATACTCAAACGTGCCGATATCGAACGTCGTCTTCGCCACGAGCAACCCTGCCAGCATGCCTACCAGGTCCGAATACAGGGTGAGCAGCGGCATGACGAAGATCAACGCGAGCATGCGCGGCATGACGAGGAAGTCCATGGGTGATATGCCGAGCGTGCGGAAGGCGTCGATTTCCTCGTTGACCTGCATGGTGCCCAATTGCGCGGCGAACGATGCACCGGTTCGGCCGGCCATGATGATGCCGGTCATCAGGGCGCCCATCTCGCGAACCATGCCGATGCCGACGAGATTTGCAATATAGATCTGGGCACCGAACTGCGCCAGCTGCACGGCGCCCATGTAGGCGACGATGAGGCCGACCAGGAAGCTGATCAGGGAAACGATCGGCAGGGCCTGCGGTCCGACGTCCTGGATGATCAGCAGCAGGTCCGTGCGGCGGAACTGCGCCTTGCCGCGCAGCAGCCGGCCGAAGGACAGCGTGACCTCGCCCAGGAAGCGCACCATCTCCGGCGCCCCGCGCAGATACTCGAGGGTGATGGCGCCGATCTGAGCGATCATGCCCGTCTGTGTATCGCCTCTGCCTGTGTTCTGCTTCGGGGGGACCGCCGCGGCCAGATCAAGCAGGCGGCGGACGCCCTCGGGGAGACCATCGAGATCAGGCGTCATGCCCTGTTGCCTGGCCTGTCCCATGAGACGCGTGAGGAAGGCCAGCAGGGACGTGTCCCACCGGGTAATATCGCGGCCGTCGAAACGGATTTGACGGATGGGTGTCTTGCCGGTGATCCGCCGGCTGAATTCGTCGATGGAAGGGATGCCTTCCTTCAGCGTCCAGCTGCCGGCCAGCCGGACCAGCAGGCAATCAGCCTCCGGCTGGGTGTAGCCCACACTCGCCTGTCGGATGGGCGTGTCTGCGGGGTTTGTCATCACGCCGCCTTTGTTAACGGGACATCGGAATCAATTCAATGACATCCCGAATTATAGTTGCACTTCGAAGGCAAGGGTGCAAGGGCGGGTGGATCGGGAGAGGGAACGGCGAGAACTGAGCAGGAACCGTAACCAATGCGGCATGACGTGACGGCGGTTACGGATCAGTGCCGCCGTCGCTCATTTGATGTCGATCATCCCGGGTAACGGCAGGGTGACGCCCACTGAGCGGGTGGCGCATACGATGGTCAGGTCGTCCGCCAGGGGCTGGTTGAGAATTTCGTCGAGTTTCCCCGTCAATGCCACGACCAGTGTCTCGCGCTGGGAGGTCCTGAGGCATTTGCTTGCCAAATCGATCAGTCCGCCTTCTCCCAGACGCTCTCCCCGCTGGGTTTTGCCTTCGGTTATGGCGTCGCTGTAAAGCAGCAGCGAGGCGCCCAGTGAAAACGGCAACTCACGGTTTTCATAAGTGGAATCGTCGAACATTCCGAGCGGGAAACCTTCACCGCTACCGATCAGCGGTTTGTCGAGGCCCGGCGGAAACACCAGCGGACTTGTAGTCGCCGCACCCGCATAGGTCAGCAGGTCTTTGGCAAGGTCGATGACGCCGTAGAACATGGTGGCATACTGGCCTGCCGGCAGCAGCGGCGAGAGCCGTGCATTTATGCCTTGCAGGTAGGCCGCGGGGTTGTGCTCCAGGTATTTCTCGCTTTCCAGCAGGGCATGCAGTCTGAAGGTATTCAGCGCGGCGTTGATGCCGTGGCCCGAAAAATCCACCATCATGATGGCGACCCGGTTCTCGTCGATGCTTTTCAGCCACCAGAAGTCACCTCCGAGCTCGGAACTCGGCTTGAAACGGGAATCCACGTGCAGACCGTGGAGGTTGGAGACCGCGCGCAATGTGGCCATGTCCGGCAACAGCACTGTCTGGGTTTCACGGGCGATGTTCAGCTCGTTCGCGATGCGCCTGCTGTAGGCCTCGAGATCATCCGTCAGCTGTTTGAGCGCGTTGCGCTGGCTGATCAGCCGCGCCTCGCTCGCCTGCAATGCGAGTTTTTGTTTGTGCACCTGGCGTATCCACAGGCCGGCAAGCGCCAGCATCACGGACAGGGTACCGCCGACCTTCCATAACAGTGAGTAATCGATGATTGGGTCGTACTCCACGGTTACCCAGCGCTGCAGGATGGCCGTTTGTTCCTGCGGGGTGATCGTTTCCAGCACCCGGTCTATGATCGTCGCCAATGGCCGCCAGTCTTTGCGGATACCGAAGCGGATCTCGACCGCCGGAACTTTGGCCGGGGCTGCAACCTTGATGTTTGCCAGTCCCTGCTTGCGGATGAAATAGACGCCTACGGCGAGTGTTTCCACGAAGGCATCGGCATTGCCCAGGGATACGGCCTGCAGGGCCTGGAGCGGTGTGTCGAACAGGACGGGCACGAAATCCGGGTATTCCCTGGTCAGAAAATCACTGACTGCGTAGCCCTTGACCATCGCCACCTTTTTCCCCAGCAGGCCGTTCAGACCGTTGAGGTAAGGGTAGTCGGAGCGGGTGAAGATGACCGAGGGTATGTTCGTGAACGGCTGGCTGAATGCCATAAAGCTGTCACGTTCCGAAGTCTCCAGCAGGCAGGTAATCACATCGAGGTCACGCGACCTGACCCGCTCCAGTGTTTCTTTCCAGCCGTGGGAGGGGACGACTTCGAATGTCAGATGCAGCCGTTCCGCGACCAGGTCGGCATAGTCCTGGCACATGCCGGCATAGGCGCCCTTGCTGTCCACGAATTCAAATGGCGGCCAGGAGGGATCGGCGCCCCTGCGCAGTACGCTGGGGTGCGCGAGCAGCCACCGCTGTTCGTCCGGGTGAAGACTGAACACGTCACTGGCTGGCACGCCTTGTGAAATCCACGCCGTGGAGAGCAGCAGGAAAACGCGGAGCAGAAGCCATGCCCCGGTCTGGCCTTGCATTCGGCAAACGGGCGGTGGCGCGGGTTTCTCGGGTGATTCACCCGTTTGCGGGTACTGGATGATCATACCCCGGTTACGATAACACAGCGGCCTGATGCAACAGAACCTCGAATCAGCAGGTCAGTCTGGAGCCCTCCCGGGTACCCATCGCCCTGCTGGCGATCAGCATCAACGCAAACCGGGACAGGGGGCTTATGTCAGCGCAACCACGACGTGAGCCCGGCGTCACGTTGACTTCCCCTGGCATGAGCGGCCGTTACCGCGCATCGCGGTGGTGAGGAGTAGGCAGAACGACGGGCCAGGGTGATAATGACCTAGGGCCGCATGACGGATTGCCAGTCAATCCCATGCCTGTCCTCTGGGCCCTCCACGGTCCGGGAATGGCCGGTGCGGTGTACGCAACGTAGACTCTTGGATAAATGACAACAAAAACGGGAACAGTCATGAAGTGGACACTGCGTCTGGCGGCTCTTCTTACGGGCATCGTGCTGGGTCTGGCCGTGATGGTGGCCGGAGCGCTGTTCATCTTCAATGACGATGATTACCGCACCGCCCTGGTATGGTCGGCCGGCAGATTTCTGGATGCCAGCCTGGAGATCAGTGGACCGTTTGCGTTACGCCTGGGACGGGAAGTCTCGCTGACGGCCGGTGATGCCAGCCTGCGGGCGAACGATGGCAGTTATTCACTGGCGGTGGGTGAATTCCGGACCCGTGTCCGGCTCGACTCACTCCTGGAGGGAATATTTTGGATAAAAAGTCTTGAGCTCGCCGATGTGCGGCTGGAAACAAAGCCGGCGGCGGATGATAGCGGGTTTGATTACCATGGACTCTCAATTCCCGCCTTTGTCATCGAAGAGACCCGGCTGAATAACATCGATCTTATCTACCACGAATCGAACCCCGCCAAGTTCCATTCACTCGACCTGCGGGCACTGGTCGTCGATGACGTCAACAACAGCGGACCGCTTGGTATTCAGGGAGATGGCCAGTTTGAGAACCGGCCCTTCAGCATCACGGGCCGGCTGGATTCGCTGGCGCAGCTCATCGGCGGGGGGCAGCCGTATGCGGTGCAACTGGATATCGCGAGCGGCACGCTGGATACCCGCCTCGAGGGCACGATAGCCAGACCGCTCGAGGGTGCAGGCCTGGATCTGCAGCTGAGTTTCACTGACCCTCAACTCACCCGAACGCTCAAGCTCTGGAATGACAGCGCGCCGGATCTGGGCACCGTGACTGCACGGATGCAGTTGCGGGGTGACTACGACACACCGCGACTGGAGCAGATCAGCGCGCGGGTGCAGCGTCCCGGTGAACTCGATTTGAACGTGACCGGTGAGATAGGGGATCTCCTGACCCTGGAACGGCTCGAACTGCAGCTTGACGGCCGATCCAGCAATCCCTCCGTGACTTCCTGGCTGCTGTTCGATCACCGGAACATGCTGAAAACGCTGGTTGTCAAGGGGACGGTGTCTGCCAGGGACGGGCAGTACCGGATTGAAGACCTCCAGGCAAACGCAAGAACCCGCTCCGGGGTGCAGGTCGACGTCAGCGGAACGGCGGATATCCACAAAACGCTGAAAAAACGCCCTGCACAGCTCACGGGACTGAGACTGGCGATTGACTCGCCCACGACCAGGGCCATAACGTCGATGACCAGTCAGGGCGGCGATGCCATCCCGGAACTCGGACGCGTCAAGGCGACCGCCCGCCTGGTGCCTTACCTCGATGGCGTCAGTCTTGATGGTCTCAGCCTCGATATCGGCGGGCCCGGCCAGCTCCGCACGACGGCAAGCGGGTCGATCGACGTTATCCCGTTCTACGGCATGGAAAAATCGTCCGGTTTCAACCTGATGCTGGATGCGCGGGCGGAAAAAAGCACTTACCTGAACAACACTCTCAAGCTGAAACTGCCGGAACTGGGTGCGGTTCATGCCCAGTCACGGGTTCGGGGCGGGATGTCCAGCGTGTCGATCGAGTCGTTGAAACTGACTATCGGCAGCCCCGATAAACCCGCCCTGCGGGCAAACGGATCCGTCCGGACCGGATTCAGGCAACGCAGCAGCACCCTGGATATCGGTTTTGACGTCGCCACCGCCGATCTGATCGCTGCATTCTACAAGAAGCCGCCAGCCGTCAACCTTGGACGACTGGAGGGCAGTATGACGGCTTCGGATCTCGACGGTAGCTGGGGACTGGATAAATTCACGATGGTCTCGGACCAGACAGGACTGTTTCGGTTCAAGACTTCGGGTGCCCTTGGCGACTTGGTCAATCGCGACCAGGGACAGGTGAGGACGATGCTGGAAATCGATGATGTACCCGCGCTGGGCAGGGCGCTGGGCGTCACGTTATCCAGTTTCTCCGCTTACAGAGGCCAGGGAAATCTCAAGATCGTCAAGGAACAACTGGACTATGAAGCAAGCAACACGCTCGGCGCCACCTCGATCGCAACCCGGCTGACAGGGTCGCTGGCGGGTGACAAACCCAGACTCAAGGGTAGACTCGATATCCCGGTATTGCATCTTGCGGATTTCGGGCTGGGTACGCAGACGGTCACCGGTGAGGCGGCTGGCAGTCAGGCGAATAATGCAGCAAAGAAATACCTTTTCAGCCGACAGCCGCTGAACCTTGAGATTTTGCAGGCCCTCGATCTCGATTTTACCGTCGCCGTGCCGGTGGTGGCGGGCACGACTCTCAGACTCAAGAATCTGGATGCCAGGATCAACCTGCAAGACGGAGTGCTGCGTGCATCACCCGTGAGTCTGGAATTCGAGGGG
>JAHKKL010000191.1 GCA_020027635.1 Gammaproteobacteria bacterium | reverse complement strand
ACATCTGCTTGGGATAGTTCCATTCGTACAGCGCCGTGTTGGCATCCAATCCTTCGTAGCACTGCAGGCGAATCAGTTTGGCGTTCAGAACCTTGGAAAGCACCTTGGCGATCTCCGTCTTGCCGACTCCGGCCTCACCCTCCAGAAGCAACGGCTTGCCCATAATCAATGAAAGATAGACAACCGTAGCTAATGAGCGATCACAAATGTAACGCTCCGCCCGAAGAATATCCTGTACTTGCTCAATAGTCAGCTCGTTTGGATTCACAATCGCCTCACCCGTTATATTAATAATTGAGATCCAGAGACCTTGTATGCAACCGGGAGCCCCTCAAGTGCAAGGAGAATCGGCTTGACGCACCCCACCACAACTCTCGCCTTTGGAAATCGAGTAAACATAGCCCCTTTCGGCACGCGGATCAATGTCGCGTATCGCGCCATCTAAAATCGTACTTGTTTACCGCGTTAGTCGGCATTCGTGAGTGAGGCATTTGGGGGAACGGTGGCACAGAGTCGCTGTTGGACGCGTCGGTGCAGCGGAAGGACAAAGATCCGTTTTAACGTCCCTATCGCTTTGTGGTGACGATCCATTCTTCCTCTGCCAGTGGTTTCTCCCAAAGCAATCCAGTTGGCGGCGCGATAGCAAGTTCCCTTGAATCGGGTGACATCGACGAGAGTTTCCAGTAACAGCGGCATGTAGCCATAATGCTGGCGCCAGTCGTGAGGAAGCTGACGGGCTGAGCGGGCCAGGATCGTGGATGCCAATGCCTTCACCTGGACCCAAGGCAGAATCAGGAAGCGGCTGTTGTTGACGATGTATTGCAAGTTGCGCGCGCGTTGGCCGGCACTCCAGCCGATCCACCGATCGCGAGGGGCCATCCTCCAAGCCGGACTGGTCCACAGCAGGCAGGCCAGAATCTGACCTTGGGCGGAATAGACAAAGTAGCGTAAGTGAGCACCCACGGGAACACGACAGCCGAGGTAGTGGTAGCGCTGGATGAACTGCCGCCACAACACGCTGTGGGAGTTTTCGATGAGAGCCAGGCGCAAGGGTTCCAGATCGGCGACGCTGCATTGAATCGGTGTTTGAGAATCGCTGCGAGTATCGGTGGCCACGGTTCGTGGTCCGCGCCGTCCGGAGTGATGCAGATCCGGCAGTGTCAGGAGTCCCTGATGCTGCAGTCGTTGCAACAGCAAGCGGCACTCGTGGTTTTTCAGTCGGCCATTGGGCCGCTTCCAATCCAACCATTCGCAGATCGTGCGCGAGATCTCGGTGATCCCCAGTCCGGCATAGTCGGTTGCGGCCTGACGCATGAGGGCCAACTCATGGGACGCGAAGCAGCGCCCAGCAAAGGTGATGGCCATGGGATCGTTCATGGAGACTTCGGAAAAATGTGTTACGAGCTGTTGGGTACGAGGTCGAGCACCATCGGAGTCGGCGACAAGAACAGTTCGGTGATCCGATCGAAGGAGTCTTTGCCTTGTTGACGGCAGGTGGTGAGGATGCTGATCAGAATCTGTTGGGTCTTCGCACCGTTTTCGGTGCGATTGCCACCCCAGGTTTTCCGCGCAATCACGGCGGGCCGCAAAGCCCGTTCCGCCGCATTGTTGGTGGCTTCGATGCCGGGACAGTAAAGAAAGGTGAATAACCAGGGCTGTTCATGACGCAGGTGTTTGGCGAGCCGCCGATTGGAGGGATTGCGAAACGTCTTCGCCAACAACCGGTCCATGTTGGCTGCGAGCCGACCCGTGGCCACATATAAACCCTGCGTCGAGATCTCCTGCCGTGCATGGCGATCGCGGAGCGTCAATCCTTCAAGCAGCGACTGCATCACCGCCCGCGGAAACCGCGCCGCTGCGGCCGTTGCGGTTTCAAGCATGTCTTTACAGCGTCGAATGAGATGGCTCAGACAAGTCTGGTGAAATGCATGGACAAACCGATAGTAGGGCTGCCAGCCATCATGGTTGAGCAATCCCGCGTAGTCCTCTCCCAATATCGAGGCGGCCTGAGTAAATCCACGTCCAGGCAGAATGGCATACAGGGTGACTTGGTCGCTCACACAAACCCAGAGCCATTCCAGATGCGCGGACACCCTCCAGCCCGTCTCATCGAGCCGATTGACCAGACTGTGACGCACGGCGATTTGAAGTTCCTGGTAGGTCGGTTCCGCTTTCTTGCCCAATCGCGCCAGCGCACGGCACAGCGTGCTTCGGCTCACTTCCAAACCATAACCCCATTCCAAAACCTGAGCCGTACGCTCGTGAGAGATCCCCATCTGTTTCGTCAAATGCGCGGCCAGCGTCAACGCCTGCGGTCCCACTTGCACGTGTGCCGCTCCCAAAGCGTCGGAAGTTTGCAAGGGGTGGCGCCCCTGGACATGTCCACGGCAGCCGACGCAGTGGCCGATCTCCACATCGAAGCGCCGCACTATTGTCTGCCGCACGATGTCTTCTTGAAACTGCGAATGCGTGCTGTCGTGGACGACCCGCCCGCCGCAGTCCGGACACTTCTTCGGCAGCGGAACCGCAATCTCTTCATCCACACGATCGGGAACCGCACGAAACGCCCGCCGCCCATAATCGGTGCCGCCCTTGCGGCCGGGCCGCTTCGGATTGGACTTGGGTTTGCCTTTCGAAAAGGGCGCCGCTTGCCGCTTCAACGAACGCAGCGCTTCTTCAAGTGCTTTGCGCAGTCGTTCGATCTCGGCCTGCGCCTTCTTCAACTGTTCTCGCTGGGATTGATTCTCTTTGATAAGTTCTTCAACGGTAACATTGCCGCTGGATTCCTTGCCCGGATTCATCGACCCTACAGTAGCCCAGGCTACAGGATTTGTCCAGCCTGTTTTTACGAAATCTCGGGTCTATCGGTCCCCGAGCACGGTAAACAATTACCAGAAATCTTTGTATTACCTGGATTCCGGCTCGCGCTAGCGATCACCAGTTTGGTCGGAATGACGACTCGGTGGCGCGCCTGTTCTGGTCTTCGAAAAGCTCGATCCTAGCTTTCGCTGCGTACGGCTACCGTCTAACTGCTTTTGGAGCAACTCTACCAGAGAAAGAAAATTGAATAGGGGTGCCTATCCTTGAGCGGGCGAGGTCGAAACCTTTGCTGTCCCGTCTATGATCATGACCCGCGACCGGAGGGGACAGCGAGTACGTGGCTCTAATTCAGAGATTGCTTTTGGTGATTCTCGCTTCGCTCACTTTTCGTCTCGGTGCACAGTCGCCGGAGAGAAGGCCGGCACGCATACGGCAATGTATTCTGCACCTTCCGGCCCAGGCGTACTGTATCGCACCCATTCGCCGCGGCTAACGACGATGGCCTGCCCCGCGCTGACCCGATGAACGGCCTCGCAGGTCTCCACCTGCAATTCACCGCGTAGGACGATCGTATACTCATCAAACTCCGGCCTCTGCCCCGGCTCACTCCAGCCGGAAGGGCTCGTCATGTTCGCAATGCTGATCGCGGACGTCCCTGACCTCACCCGTCCGATAAACTCTTCGATGATCTTCGACGGCTCCCCCGCTGCAGGAATGACCGTCGGTGCTGAAATGATTCGCGCCATTTTCAAGAACTACATGGAAAGACAGCTCAGAGCAATTGACTTCTTTTAGTTCGCCGGGAAAAAACCGCCACCGGCCGGCCGTAGCTGTGATAGGCTCTTTTTAACCCGATCGTTGCTTAGACTATGCTCGAGTCTCTAACCAGTCTTGCCTACGGCTTTAACATCGCGCTGCAGCCGCAAAACCTTCTCTACTGTTTTATCGGTGTCACCATGGGGACCTTGGTCGGTGTGCTTCCCGGGATCGGTCCGACCGCGACGATCGCTCTGCTCTTGCCGGCCACCTTCAAGCTCAATCCGATCTCCGCCATCATCATGCTTTCGGGCATTTGCTACGGCGCAATGTATGGCGGCTCGACCACTTCCATTTTGCTGAATATCCCTGGAGAGGCATCATCCGTCGTCACTTGTCTCGACGGCTACCAGATGGCCCGCAGAGGCAGAGCAGGTGCTGCCCTAGGGATCTCCGCTTTCGGCTCTTTCATTGCCGGCACCTTCAGCATCGTGGGCCTCGTCATTTTTGCGCCCACGCTCGCCGACTTCGCTCTCAAATTCGGGCCGCCGGAATACTTCGCTCTCATGGTCATGGGGTTAAGTGTGGTCGCCTATCTTGCTAGAAAATCTATGGCCAAGGCTTTGATGATGGCGGTCTTCGGCATCGTGCTGGGATGCGTCGGCCTGGATCCGATTACGGCAACGCCTCGGTTTACATTTGGCATACTGGATCTGGCGGACGGAATCGGCATAGCGCCCGTGGTCATGGGACTGTTCGGCATCGCCGAAGTTCTGGAGAACCTCGGAGTGCTGACCAAGGCCGAAGTCTTTGCCGGAAAGATCAAGGGGCTTTTCCCCGACCGTGAAGATTGGCGACGATCTATGGGTCCGATCGCGCGCGGCTCGTTGTTAGGATTTTTCCTCGGACTCTTGCCGGGAGTCGGAGCCATCGTGCCGCAATTTTTGAGCTACGCCCTAGAGAAGAAACTCTCGCGCCATCCGGAACGATTCGGTGGCGGCGAGATCGAAGGAGTCGCTTCGCCGGAGGCCTGTAACAACGCCGCGGTGGGCGGAACTTTCATCCCGCTGCTAAGCCTCGG
>JAHKKL010000190.1 GCA_020027635.1 Gammaproteobacteria bacterium | reverse complement strand
CCTGGACATGGGTTACGTCGAAACGCGTCTCGGTACCCGCGTCGGCAAGGATGTTTCCATCGCCGAACTGGAAAAGGAATTCGACGCGATACTCTGGGCGCTCGGCTGCAAGTCCGGACGCAAGCTGCCGGTCCCCCACAGCGATGCGCCCAACTGCGTTACCGGCGTCCAGTTCCTCGAGGCCTTCAACAAGGGAGTGCTGCAGGTGACGGCCGACCGGGTGGTCTGCGTGGGTGGCGGCGACACCTCCATCGACGTGGTCTCCGTCGCCCGGCGTCTGGGCAAGATCACCAATCTCAACAAGGAAGTCCGTCCCGAGCAGGTCATCGGCGGTTATGTCGCGCACGACTCGGCCTTTGCCGCCGCCCGCGAAGGCGCCGACGTCACCCTGACGTCCCTGTTTGCGCGCGAGGAAATGACCGCGAGTGAACACGAAGTCGAGGATGCCCTGCATGAAGGCGTCAAGATCCTGAACGGCGTCATGCCGATCGAGGTTGTCGTCAACGGCGAAGGGAGGGCGACTGCGCTCAGGATGGCCAAGTGCCAGATGGTCGACGGCCGGCCCAAGGCCGTCGAGGGTACCGAGTTCGCCATCGAATGCGACCTGATCGTCTCGGCCATCGGCCAGGGCGGCGATCTTTCCGCGGGTCTGGAGGAACTGAATAACGGACGCGGTCTGATCGATGCCGATGCCTATTACCAGCTGCCGAAGCGTGCCGGTCATTTCGCCGCGGGCGACATCATTCGTCCCCACCTCCTTACCACCGCGATCGGGCAGGCCTCCATTGCCGCCGAAAGCATCAACCACTACCTGAAGCAGGAACAGCAGTCCAAGCGTCCCAAGGTGGACGTCCATCATTTCAAACTGCTGCAGAAGCTCCATGAAACCAACCTCGACCCGGATATTTTCGATCCCGAGGAACGCGGCGACATGCGCGGCACCGCTGACGGCAACTGGGCCGTACACAACTACGAGGACCGTTCCGCGGCGGAGATCATCTCCTCGGACAAGCTGTTCCTCGGGCATTTTCCCTATGTGCCGCGCAACAAGCGCTCCTCCTACGGCCCCTCGGCGGAGGAAGTGCTGGGTCATTTCGCCGAACGCGGCGTCGGCCTGACGACGGATCAGGCGGTCAACGAGGCCGATCGCTGCATGAGTTGCGGCATGTGTTTCGAATGCGACAACTGCGTCATCTACTGTCCGCAGGACGCCATATTCCGCGTCAAGAAGGACAAGGCGACGACCGGCCGCTACGTGGACACGGACTACGACAAGTGCATCGGCTGCCACATCTGCTCCGATGTCTGCCCGACCGGCTACATCGATATGGCGCTGGGTCACTAAGACGGGAAGCCCATGCCAAACGTGATGATAAAAAGCGGACTGCTGTCTCTCCTGGCGGTCGCGGTTATCTGGGTGCCGGCCCTGGCCAGGGCCGGTGACTCGCTCCTGCCGGATGTGCCGGAAGCACAGCGCCGGGTGAGTGAAACGCAAGGCTGCGTTGAACCCACCGCGGATATGCGCAGAAACCACATGAAGTACATCCTGCACCAGCGTGATGAAACCATGCACCTGGGTATCCGTACCAAACAGCACAGCCTGGAGGAATGCATCAACTGCCATGTGAGCAGTGCGCGCGATGCACCACGGGCCAGCAGCGAGCAACACTTCTGCAACAGCTGCCACACCTACGCGGCGGTCAACATTGACTGCTTCGAGTGCCACGCGGACCGGCCTGTCGCGGCATCGGGGAAGCTGTCCATGACCCCCGCCTCACTGACCGTCCACGCACAAACGGATGAAAAACCGCATGCGATGCTGCCCGGGAATAATCAAGTGATGGCAACCGAGGGTATCAACCATGACTGATAACGCGCATACGGACACTACACGCCGTCGCTTTCTGGGTGGAGCGGCTACCGCGGTTGCCGGCCTGGCGCTCGCTCCCGGTGTGCTGCTGCACAAGGTAGCGCAGGCGCGTCCCGCCGATGAACCCGTCAGCAGCGCCGTACGCTGGGGCATGTTGATCGACACCAACAAATGCGCCAAAGGCTGCAGTGATTGCGTCAATGCCTGCGCCAAGGAACACGGCCTGACCGGACACGGCCGTCCCCAGACCGATGCGCAATGGATCCGCTCGGTGGATCTGCGTGACAAGCAGACCGGCTATACCCAGACCCTGCCCCTGCTCTGCCAGCACTGCGAGCACCCGCCATGCGTGGATGTATGCCCCACCGGCGCCTCTTTCAAGCGCGCCGACGGGATCGTCCTGGTGGACAAGCACATCTGCATCGGGTGCCGTTACTGCATGATGGCCTGTCCCTACAAGGCGCGCTCCTTCGTGCACGAGACGATTGATGACCAGTTGCCGCATTCACCGCGCGGCAAGGGTACCGTGGAGAGCTGCACCTTCTGTGTGGAACGGGTCGATACGGGGCGCACGCCGGCCTGTGTCGAGGCCTGCAAAGCGGAAAATCACAACGCCATGATCTTCGGCGACATGAATGACCCGGCGAGTGAGATTTCAAAGCAGCTCAAGAAATACAACAGCCGTCAGATACGTGCCGATCTCGAACTCAACACCGGCGTCCGCTACCGGGGGATCTAATGAAACAGCAGATACAATTCATGGAAATCGACGGCGGACCGCGCTTTTACTCGTTGCTCGGTGCTATCGGACTGTTCGTGCTGGCGGGGCTGGCCGCCGCCTTCTACATGGAACACAACGGGCACTACGTCACCGGGATGTCCAACCAGATCGTCTGGGGCACGCCGCATGTGTTCGCGGTGTTTCTGATCGTCGCCGCATCCGGTGCTCTCAATGTCGCCTCGATCAGCTCGGTCTTCGGCAAGACGCCATACAAGCCCCTCGCCCGGCTCTCGGGGCTGCTCGCCATCGCCCTGCTGGTCGGCGGCCTGGCGGTACTGGTGCTCGACCTCGGCCGGCCGGACCGCCTGATCGTGGCCATGACCAAGTACAACTTCAAGTCGATATTCGCCTGGAATATCTTCCTCTATACCGGCTTCATGGCCGTCGTTGGCGTCTATCTCTGGATGATGATGGAACGGCGCATGAACCGCTTCACCACGGTGTCCGGCTTTTTTGCCTTCGTCTGGCGCCTCATACTGACCACCGGTACCGGTTCCATCTTCGGCTTCCTGGTGGCCCGCCAGGCCTATGATTCCGCCCTGATGGCGCCGATGTTCGTCATCATGTCGTTCTCCTTCGGGCTGGCCATCTTCATCCTCGTTCTGATGGCCGCCTGCAAATGGTCGGAACGCCCGCTGGGTGATGCCATCCTGTTTCGCCTCAAGAACCTGCTGGGCGTGTTCATCGCCTCGGTGCTGTACTTCGTGATGGTCTATCACCTCACCAACCTCTACATCACCGAGAATCACGGGGTTGAGCGGTTCATCCTGCTGGACGGCGGCATCTATACCCAGCTGTTCTGGATCGTGCAGGTGCTGATCGGCAGCCTGCTGCCGATCATCCTGCTCTACCTGCCGTTCACAGGAAAATCCCGCGGCTGGATCGGCATTGCCTGCGCACTCGCCATCCTCGGCGGACTGGCCCAGATGTACATCATCATCATCGGGGGTCAGGCCTACCCGCTGGAGATGTTCCCCGGCAAGGAAGTCATCAGCTCGTTCTTCGACGGGGGAATCAACAGCTACACGCCGAGCCTGCCGGAAGTGGTGCTCGGCATCGGCGGCGTGGCCATCGCGCTCGCCGCCGTGTTCGTGGGTATTCGGGTGCTGCGCTTCCTGCCGACGAGCCTGGCGGATGAGCTGGTTGACCCGCATTATTCGACCGACAAGGCGGCGGCCTGATGTCATTCCGCAGCGGCCCTGTGCTTATGGGCCGCTGCCTCTCGAAACCGGTGTATCGGTACCGGTGCGGAATCCATCATACTCACCCGGTCCGTCAAGGCGACCATGTCACGTCTGCTGATCTCGGCGGCCCATAAATCCTCCGGAAAGACCACCATCACGCTGGGCCTGTGTGCCGCTTTGGCGGAACGCGGCCTCGTGGTGCAACCCTTCAAGAAAGGCCCGGATTACATCGATCCCATGTGGCTGAGCAAGGCTGCCGGACGTCCCTGCTACAACCTGGATTTCTACTGCATGTCGCACCCGGAAATCCTGACGACCGTTGGCCACCGTTCCATGACGGCGGATATTTCTCTCATCGAGGGCAACAAGGGGCTCTACGACGGTCTCGATCTGGACGGCAGCAACAGCAACGCGGCGCTGGCCAAGCTCACGAACACCCCCGTCGTGCTGGTCCTCGATGCCAGGGGGATGACGCGTGGCATTGCGCCTCTGATCCTCGGCAACCAGGCATTCGACCCCGACGTCCGGATTGCCGGCGTCATTCTCAATCAGCTGGGTGGCAGCCGCCACGAGGCCAAATTGCGCGCCGTGATCGAGCATTACACCAATGTCCCGGTACTGGGTGGCGTACACCGCAACCGGGAGATGGAGATCACCGAACGCCACCTTGGACTCATCCCGAGCAACGAGGAAACCTCATCGATGACCCGTATCGGACAGATCAGGGACATCATCAATGACCAGGTGGACATCGACGGCCTGCTGACCGTCTGCGGCAAGGCACCACTTGATTTCGAACCGCCGCCTGCCCGGCAACCGGTT
>JAHKKL010000189.1 GCA_020027635.1 Gammaproteobacteria bacterium | reverse complement strand
GAAAGCTCCTCCAGCCGGACCGGCCGGTCCAAACTGAGAAGCCCCGCGGCGTGCAGCCTGACCGTGCCCGGATGGTCATAATCGAATGCGCGGACATGCAAGTGTCCGGTGGAAGGCTGCCAGTCGAACTCGGCGGTGGCATGAACCGGACGTGGATCGAAGTCGATGAAGAGCGGATCGATGTAGAGCTGTCCCGTAGGGCCGTCGATGCGGCCGGTGACGCGCCACCGATCGGCAAGCCGTTGCACCCCGGCGTCGAGGTTGAGCCCGAGATTGACGCCCGACAGGCGGCCCGGCGCATCGGAGAATTCCGTCGACTGCAAGCGGGCGGACAAACGGCCCGACTGCATCTGCGCGCCTGCACCCTGCAGACTGGCGGTGAAACCGAGCGTACCGGGCCCCGTCAGGGGTGCCTGCAGAATACCGGCCGCCGCCAGCCGGGCCGATACGGTGGCCAGTTGCAGCGCACTTCCCTGCACGGTCAGGTTCCAGCCGGCCCGATCCAGTTCCATGTTTGCGGCGATCCTACCGCCGTCCACCCTAAGCTTGTCCACGGCCAGCTCCAGGCGGTCGGTATCGACCCGGTAGTCAAAATCGATACGCAAACGCTGGACGCCCGGGTAACCCGGGCCAAGCCGCAAGTCACCCTCGTGACAGGTGATCCTCTGCGGCGTGATCGCCAACCGCGGGCATTCACCGCGCAGATCGGTGACGCTTTCCAGCGGATCGGGCAACATGGCCTTTGCCGCGGTCAGCCGCAGGGCGGCGGTGTGATCATCGAGCCAGGCAAGGCGGGCCTCTACGCCCTCAAGCGACCAGCCGGCGCCTTCGATGTCGCCCAGCGCGAGCGTAATTTCCTCGACGCCATGGCCGGCCGGATTGTCCGCCGCCAGCAGGACCAGTCCCAGCAGCAGGGCGCTACGCCGTGAGATCACCCGTTCAGTCGGGGAACAGGCCGGTGGAAAGATAGCGGTCACCACGGTCACAGATGATGGCGACGATGACGGCATTCTCCACCTCGCGTGACAGGGACAATGCCGCCGCTACCGCGCCGCCGGAGGAGATACCGGCAAAGATGCCCTCCTTTGCCGCGAGCTCCAGCGTGGTGTGTTCGGCCGCTTCCTGACTGACCTCGATGGTGCGATCCACGCGTGTCGCCTCGAAGATGGCGGGCAGGTACGCTTCGGGCCAGCGGCGTATGCCCGGGATCGACGAGCCCTCCGCCGGGGTGACGCCGACGATCTCGATCGCCGGGTTCATCTCCTTCAAATAGCGCGAGGTGCCCATGATCGTCCCGGTGGTGCCCATGGAGCTGACGAAGTGCGTGATCGCACCCCGGGTATCGCGCCAGATTTCGGGGCCGGTGCTCTCATAATGGGCCAGCGGATTGTCCGGGTTGGAGAACTGGTCCAGCACCCGCCCCTCCCCCCGCGCCTGCATCTCCAGCGCCAGGTCCCGCGCGCCTTCCATGCTGGCCTGCTTGCTCACCAGGATGATCTCGGCGCCGAAGGCCTTCATCACCGCGCGCCGCTCGGCGCTCATGTGTTCGGGCATGATCAGCACCATGCGATACCCCTTGATCGCGGCCACCATGGCGAGCGCGATCCCGGTGTTGCCGCTGGTGGCTTCAATCAAGGTATCGCCCAGCCTGATCTCGCCGCGGGCCTCGGCATGCCGGATCATGCTGTACGCCGGGCGGTCCTTGACCGAACCGGCCGGGTTGTTGCCTTCGAGCTTGACCAGCAGGGTATTGCCGGTGTCGCCCGCCAGCCGCTGCAGGCGTACCAGCGGAGTATTTCCGATGGTGGATTCAAGCGTGGGGTAGCTCATGACTCAGCCGTGTCGGAGGTACGGGCGGTTAGTATACCGAAGATGAATCGATCAGCTACAGCGTGACTCCGTGTGGATATAGCCCGGCGGTTCGACTAGTATCGTTTCGCATTTCAGACGGCTCAGGAGATCAACCGGCATGGCCAGACGGCACACGCAGAAACCGCTTCGGATCGGCAGGCGTCTTGCGTTTCTGCAACCATTTGCCGGCGTGCGCCGCCTGCTGGACGGAACCCGCGACGACACGCAGACCGGCGCAGCCGGACATGCGGAAAGCGTCCAGGCCGGCGGTATGGGGGTTGCGAACATGGCCCTGGCCGGGTTGTCCGGCAAACTGGCCAACGAACTGTTCGCACGGCTGCTGCTCGAACTGCCCGATCACCGCCGTGACCTCCAGTCGGCTTATCGGGATGGAAACGGCGAACAGATGGAAAGGGCCTCCCACAAGCTGCTGGGTGCGGTGGTCTACTGCGATCTGCCGGAACTGGCCACGGCGCTGCGGGAACTGAAACGAACGACCGCATCCGGGGATGCCGGGCAGGCGGGACCGGCCTACGGCAAGACCCTCCGGCTGATCGATGAACTACTGGCCTGCAGCGGGTACAGCGGCACCTAGCGGGCACCCTCAGGGGGCGTCGGCTTTACCCCTGCTTTGGTGGGCTTCCCGCATCAGCCGTTTCATCTCGGCCACCGCCCTGCCCAGCCCGCTGAACAGGGCGCGGGCGATGATGGCATGCCCGATATTCAGTTCGCGGATCTGCGGGATGGCGGCAATGGCGCGGACATTGTGGTAATGCAGGCCATGTCCGGCATGCGCCCGCAAACCCGCATCCACGGCCAGCCCGGCTGATTCCCGTATCCGCGCGATTTCCGCATCGCGCTGCGCGGCGTTTGCGGCATCGGCATAGTGCCCCGTATGGATTTCAATGCATGGCGCCCCGGCGGCGGCAGCCGCGGCGACCTGCCGGGAATCGGCATCGATGAACAGCGACACCCGCACACCGGCGGCGGCAAGCCGCGCACAGGCCTCGCGTATGCGCGGCAGCTGGCCGGCGACATCCAGGCCGCCCTCCGTGGTCAACTCTTCGCGCCGCTCCGGAACCAGGCAGCAATCCGCCGGCCGCAGGCGCTCGGCGAACGCGAGCATCTCCGCGGTCACGGCCATTTCCAGGTTCATACGGGTCTGCAGGATATCCTTCAACAGACTGACATCGCGTTCCTGGATATGCCGCCGGTCCTCGCGCAGATGCAGGGTAATGCTGTCGGCGCCTGCCTGTTCGGCCTCGATGGCCGCCTGCACCGGGTCCGGATAGCGTGTACCCCGCGCCTGGCGCAAGGTCGCCACATGGTCGATATTGACGCCCAGCAGAATATCCGAATCAGCCGCCATCATCCCTCATCCGTACTCTCAACTCATGTCGTGCCGTTCCTGCGCCTCCCGTCCCACCGCGGTGAATGTCGCCAGCCGCCGCGACACCTCCCGCGTCTTGAGTGGACGGGACCCGAGGTAAATCGACAGCGCTGCCCGCAACAGACGTTTGGCGTCACGGTTGGCCTGCGGGTCAGCGAGCGCCTCTTCGTGCAGGGAGAGCAGACTCGACCCGCGCAGGTACAGCCCCGCAGCCGCGGGATTATCGCACCTGACCGGCCCCCGCTCCAGGTGGTACTCGTACATCACATCCGGCTCGACCGGCAAGCCTGAATCCGCCGTCCGGTCAAGCAACAAGCCATAACCCAGTTCCCGCAGCAGGCACTTCTCGAAAATACGCAGCGCCGGCTCTTCGCGGCCAGCGAGTTCCCGCAGCGCCTGTTCATAGGCATCGAAGATTCCCGGATGGGGGTCATGGCGCGCCAGCAGCCGCAGGATTAACTCATTGAGGTAGTACGCGCTCAGCAGATGCCTGCCGGCAAACGCCACCGCCCTGTCCCTGGTATCAAACCCGGTCAGCGTGCCCAGCTCGCCGCGCAGGCTCCATGACAGCAACAAGGGGGTGAAACCCTGCAGCTGGCCACGCCAGCGCGAGCGTGCCGAACGGGCACCGCGCGCCACCAGGCCCAGCCGGCCATGATGCCGGGAAAACACCTCCAGCAGCAGGCTGGAATCGCGGTAGGGATAGTGATGCAGGATGTAGGCCGGTTCGAGCACAGCCAGGCAGCGTTTGCTCATGCTAGCCCGCCATTTGACGCCGCCCGGGAGAAAGGCGGGCTGGCCTCCGGCACGCTGGGAGCGCACTCCAGCCGGCGGCAATTGGCGGGTGACCTGCCGGCCTACGACCGGGTTTCATCGGAATAGCCCAGGCTTTTCAAGGCCCGCTCATCATCCGCCCAGCCCTCCTTGACCTTCACCCACAGCTTCAGATTTACCTTGCTCTCCAGCATTTTCTCGATCTCGACACGGGCCTGTTGACCGACTTCGCGCAGCACGGCCCCCTGCTTACCGATGACGATGCTCTTCTGGCTCTGGCGCTCCACCCAGATCAGGGCATGGATGTGTATGCTGTAGCGTTCACGGCGGAAATGCTCCACTTCCACGCTCAGACCGTAGGGCAGCTCCATGGCCAGCTTGCGAAAGAGTTTCTCGCGGATGCGTTCTGCCACCAGGAAACGCTCGCTGCGGTCGGTGACCTGGTCTTCCGGAAAAAATGGCGTGGCGACCGGTAACAACGCCTCCACGCAGGTCTCCAGCTCCGCCACATTGTTGCCCTTGCGCGCCGAAAGCGGGATCATGTGGGTGAAGACGCGTTTGCGGGACAAGGCCTGCAGGCCCGGCAGCAAGGTTTCCTTGTCGGCGATCAGATCCACCTTGTTGACGGCGAGTATCACCGGACAGTC
>JAHKKL010000188.1 GCA_020027635.1 Gammaproteobacteria bacterium | reverse complement strand
AGGTTGCGGTCGGCCTTGGCGAGCGAGAGCACCGTGCCCGTGTTACTGGAACGGGAACCCGGGCCGTGGCACACCGCGCAGCCGCCGGTGTTGAGGCTTTCGTGCCCCCCGTTGGCGAAGCTCGTGTTCTCGCCCACCGGGTGCATGCCGTGCGGCCCGTCCAGCGTGTTCTGGCTGTCCATGGCGCTGCCGTGGCAGGTGCCGCATTCCACGATCGTACCGGTGTGACCCTGCAACTGGGTGGCCGTGACGTTGTCGTTGGCATTCGGGTTGGCGTTCGGCCATTCCGCGTGGGTCGCCCCGTGGCAGCCCTCGCACATCACCCCGCCGTGACCCGTGCTCACCCGGTACAACCTGGGATTGCCGGCACCCGGGTTGGCAAAGCCGTTGAAGGACGCCGGCACCACCGGCTCCGCGAACCGCTTGTTGGTCGGCACGATGGGCGTGGCCTTGGCATCACCGGTCTTCCAGGCCTGGCGCAGGCGAATGCCATCGGTGTTGCCGTTGGTGTCCACCGTGTTGACCAGTGCCCCCGTCGTACCCGCGAGGTTGCTGCCCGCATCGCCCGTGTGGCAGGAACCGCACCCGGGCTCGTTCGCCCACGGTACGCGCGGGGTGTTGGCGTTGGTGTAGAAGTCATTTGCCAGGATGAAGGCGCCCGGGTTATCCGGCGAGACGTTCTTCGAGAAGTCGTTGCCCACCTGGAGCATCGAGCCGTGGCAGTCGCTGCACAGGACATCCGCATTGAACATCGCGCCGCGCAGGCACTTGGTGCTCCTGCCCGGATGGCACTGGTAGCAGCTGTTGTCCAGCGCCGTTAGGCGCGAAGCCTGGTTGGTAATGTTGCCGCTGGCATCCTGCGTGGGCGCCGGAATGGGCGGAAACAGGCTGGTGAACTGAGCGTGATAGTTGTGCATCACCCGCGAGTTGCTCTGATGCGCCAGCTGGTTGCGGCCGTTGGCGTCGGTGCCCGGGGGGCCAGCTACCGGTCCGACCTGCGCTAGGTCCAGCGCCGGCGTGTAGTGGCATACCTGGCACACCACCGGCTGGTTCTGCACCAGCGCCTTGTTGATAAGACAGCTGACGTCACCATCACCCCCGTTGGTGGTGATGTCACAGGGCGTCGGTTTGTTGGCCGTGTCCACATAGTCGGGACCGTGCCGCAAATCGTGCAGGCGCAGGATGTTGATGTCGGCCGCATACTCGACGCTGACTTTCGTAGGCATGTTGGCATCTGGATCGTCCAGGCTGGTGGCCACCGGCAGCCCGGCGTTGTGCAAGGCCGTGGTGGGCTGGCTGCTGCGGCTGTTCTGCACGTCGGCCGGATCGGCATGGCAATTGGTGCAGCTCGCCTCCCCGGAGATCGGCAGCACCGTGTCCATCGTCGCCAGAGTGGTGTTGCCATTCTTAGCCTGCACCCGCACCAGCGGGTAGGCGTTCTCCCGACCGACGTCGTCAAAGGCCGAAAACGGGATGCCCGCGCCCTCGTACCAATTGACATCGTTGGCCACGTAACCAAACGGGAAGTTCACGAAGAAGGGCTTGTCCCCGTAGCGCTCCTGTATCTGCTGCGGAGTGTTCACGGCATACGGATTGTTCATGCCGGGCATCGCGTGCTGCACCGCCGTGAGCGCCTCGTCGCCGCTGTTCACCCTGCCGTCGGGACCGATGTAGAGATCCTCCACGTTCGGCACCGGCAGACCTACATCTACCGTGACCGGCTTCGTAGCCCCGGGCAGACCGGCGGACAGCGGCGTAACCAGGGCCGGGTAGAACGGGTCATAGGCTCCCAGCGGGATCGCCTTCCAGAAGTTGGTCTTGTAGGTGCCGCCAGCGGCCATCACACCGTTCATGACGCCCGCCTGGGTTAGTATCGGGTCCTTCGGGTTATAAGCCGCCGAGTAGGACAGGCTCACATTCGCCGGGTTGAGCGTCGGGCTGCTGCCCTTCTGGATCACCTGGGCGAGCAGCACCTGGAACGGCGGCAGGATGCTCGCCACGCGGGTATCCAGATCGCCGCAATGCATGCCCAGATCGTTGATCGCCAGCACGCTGTAGCTCGTGTTCGCGACCTGTGGCTGCTGCGGAACTGCGGTCATGATTTTGCCTGAAGAGTCCTGGCTGGTGGAATTGATGGAGATGCCGGGCGATGACGGGTTACCGCCGGTAACGGTGATAATACGGCTCTGCACGGGACAGGCCGCGCCGAGTTTGTCGCCGGCCTCCAGCGTCGTCACAAACGTGCCCGCGGCGGCGTAGGACACCGTGCCGGGATCCTCAGCGCCGGAGGTCACGGGTGCGCCTCCCGGGAATGTCCATCGGATGGTGACGACATCGCCCGCATCCGGATCGCTCACCGTCGCGGTGTAATTGACGCTTTCACCCGCCTTGATGGTGACATCGCCGGCCGGGGTGTTGATGGCACAGGCAGGAGGATTGTTGCCACCGCTACCTGCACCACCGTCCTCTTCACCGCCGTTACCGCCACCCCCGCCCCCTCCGCAGGCTGTCAGGCCGAGCAGGAGCAGTGCGGCAATCCACCCGGCAAGGCGGCGGGGGAGCCCGCGGGAATCCAACATCGCATTCAGTCCTGTCATATAGATTTCCTCGTCTGTCAGGAAAGTCTCCGCACCCGGCTTTATGGTCTACGGCAAGCTTTTAATAATGGGAATATCTTCCCAATTACTCCCTTCGCCGAAGCATAACGGAAAGATGACACCGAGGGAATGTCCCTTCAACAAAAAACCCGACACAGTCAATCGTCGTGTCGTCCGGGAGAAAAACAGCCTGTTGCAGTTGAATCAGTCAAGGTTGCGAGGCAACACGATGATGGTGGTACAAGCGGAACGAACCGATTCTCGTTCGTATCCGGATATATTTTCTGAACCCTATGGAGCCCGCACGGCAGGGGGCAGAATCCGCCGCGGTGTTACCCATGCCGGCTTCGACACATCACGGCGACAGGCCGGGGTACTGCAGATCCTGCAGCGTGAGCGGCGGCACATAGACACCCAGCGGCTTGCTGGTCCACCACCGGCCGGTTTCGCGTTTCATTTCCGGCGTAGCGAAGTTATACAGTTCCAGGCGCGCCCGCAGGTATTTGGGCGGCTGGTCCGGGAAGGGATTGTCGTCGAGCAGCGCGAGCACATCCGGCGAGCCCTCCAGCAGACGCCGCATGAGATCGTAAAACCAGTAGGCCACGCGCGATTCCGGGGGATACAGGGCGGCGAACCACATCTGCCAGTCGAGGCGCGGTTGATGGGGCACGACGAACGGCGGCCGGCGCGTGAGTTCTCCCGGCTTGTATTTGAATCCGTAGGCCTTCCACTCCTTGCCATCGGAAGACCCCTCGACCACCAGCTCCGGTCGCGCCGTCGTCACGATGGGAAAGACGTGGTAGTTGTTGACGACATGCCACTGCACCAGCGCGCGCACCACCGTCTCGTTGAAAGCGGGCAGCGCCCGCCCCATCGTCGTGGACCACATCATGCTGAGCGTGCTCGAGAGGATTACCACGGCGAGCAGACCGGCGAACGCATTGGCGAAACGCCCCGGCACCGGCGTGGCGACTCGCAGAAAGCCCCGCGCCATCGAACGAACGGCCGCCTTCGGGCCTTCCTCGCGACGCAGCCAGCGAAGCGCCCGGTCGTCAAACAGCAGCAGGCAGAGGGCGATGGTGAGCAGGTTGAAGAAGTTGTGATTGCTCGTCAGCATGATGAGCACCTGCATCAGGATGGTGGCCCAGGCCGCAAACTGACGCGGGCGGCGCGGCAGGAACATCAGGAAGGGCACCAGCAGTTCGACGAAAAAGGTCCAGCCGACCCCCGCCCGCAGCAGCCACTCCGGCAGCTGGTGGGCATACCAGGCGCCGATGTGCGGCAGCGGCTGGGTCTCGAAATAGTAGTTGAGCGCGGTGAAGTTGGACCAGGCCTCGTCGCCGCTCATCAGCTTGAACAGACCGGAGAGAAACCGCAGCCTGAACAGCGTCCAGTGCAGCAGGAAAAGAATGAACGGCGAGCCATAGGGGAGAAAAATGGCCAGGAAGCCCGCCTCAAGCAGCAGGGAGTCCCACTGGAAATTGAAGAACACCTGTCCGGCATACACGACGGAGAGGTAGAGCAGGAACAGCAGGGGCAGCATGAGCCGCGACAGGATGTTGGCGAATAGCAGCAGCGAGGCGGCCATGCCGCCCAGAGCAACCGCCTTCAGCGCCGTATTGCTGGCGTCCAGCCAGAACACGCTGGGAAATATCCAGTAGGCGTTGATTCCGTACTGATCGGCCGCGGCCTTAAGGTCGGCCTGTACCGGCAGGATGCCCTGACTGCCGACCAGCCCATCCGCCTGGCTGCCAAAGGAGGCGAAGGCGGCCAGATAGATCAGCGCCAGGCTGCGCAGGAACAGCCAGCCGACAAAATGGTATTGCGCGGGATAGCGCTCCCGCCCCCAGCAGAGCAGCGCCAGGCGGTGCGCGCCCGCCCGATGGCGCGACACGAAGCGATACAATGCCTCGCTGAGCCAGGAACAACCCGGCAGATAACGATAGCAAGCCAGTGCTGCGGTGCGCCCGCCCACGGCGAGTACCCGGAATGCCGCCTCGGCCCCGCGGTAACGCTGCCCTTCCGGCGTCACCAGTTGGATGGCACCGGCGAACTCCCCGGGCGTGATGCCCG